>JBCBHR010000036.1:0-9812 GCA_038525365.1 Pseudomonadota bacterium
CCCGGACCGCATAGCGATCCGGGTTGATATGCCCTTGGGAGGGAGGGCAACGCGGTCTCCCGCGAATGTCTGACGCCGGTCACGTTACCAAGTACGCTTGGGCCCGGAGTCGATATGATAAAACCCTGATTTGTAGCGCTTGTAACCCCCAACCTTAGGGTGCCGCCTCAAGTATGAGATGAGGCCTTTCGTCGAGCCGTGGACGCGAAAGTCGACTGCGGCACATTTCAGATGCCATGACCGCTTCTTGCCACCGATCTTCCGGTTCTTGGCCGGGCTGCGATAGGTGGAGTTGACTGTTACCGGTCCGTATTTGGCGGCGACGCTGTTGAGAACAGACTTCAGCCGACCAGGAACGCATTTTGACGGCGCGTTGTAGTGGACGCGACGTGCCTTTGGCACGGCTGCCAAGTGCAGACCGCTCATGCCGTCAAAGGGTGACGAGCGCAGTGCGTAGCCATGATCGGGATCAGTTTCGAAGTCGGTGATCGCGTGCCATGGGTTGTCAGGCTTGTCGACGGCTTGGACGGTCTGAGGTGTCAGTGCCAAGATGGCTGCGAGCAATGTGATGACGAGCGGGGTTGCCCGTTTGACGTTGTTTTTCATTATGTGGCCCCGGGTTTTTCAAGACAATAAAAAGAGGCTGCGCGCGCATATCGGCGAACACAGCCTCCCTTAGCCGTCTCATTATATGCTGCAGCGCAGCATGCAATTCAAAGTAAGTTACACACTGAAACACGCGCGAACGGCCCGGATGCGCTTACTCCGTTTGGATATGGGCCAAAATACCAGAAGTCCTTGGTCTAATTTACGGTTGTGCAGTGCACGGTATAGGTTGTCGCAAGGTGGGAGGCAGGCCTTTGCAGGCTTGTATCTGAGACAGAGACAAGACCAGCGGCGCCCATTGCCGCGACGAACGCCCCGGAGGAGACCCATGTCTGGCGATTTGTACCCTGTGCCCGAAGCGGCACGAAAAGCGGCTTTGATTGACAGTGAAGCATACGAAAAAATGTACGCGCAAAGCGTCGAGGACCCGGCAGGTTTCTGGGCCGAGCACGGCAAGCGTATCGACTGGATCAAGCCCTACACACGCGTGAAGTCGACATCCTACGCCTATGCCGACGTATCGATCCGTTGGTTTGAAGACGGCACTTTAAATGTGGCCGCAAACTGTGTTGATCGCCATTTGGAGACACGCGGTGATCAGGTTGCCATCATTTGGGAGCCGGACAATCCCGACGAAGATGCCAAGCATATCACCTATAAAGAGTTGCACCGGAACGTTTGCCAGTTCGCCAATGTGCTCAAGGAGCTTGGCGTCGGCAAAGGTGATCGTGTGGTCATCTATCTGCCGATGATCCCGGAAGCGGCCTATGCCATGCTGGCATGCGCACGCATCGGCGCCATCCACTCCATCGTCTTTGCCGGCTTTTCGCCAGATGCCCTGGCTGATCGCATCAATGGCTGCCAAGCCAAATTGGTGATCACGGCGGATGAAGCCCCACGCGGTGGGAGGAACACGCCGCTGAAGACCAATTGCGATCAGGCGCTTCGCCGCGTTATGCACAATTGCAAGCTGCTCGAGATCGAGCGCACCGGCAACCAAACCACATGGGAAGAAGGCCGCGACTTCAAATATGCTGATATGGCGGCTCGCGTCGGCACATACTGCACGCCAGCAGAGGTCAGTGCCGAAGACCCCCTCTTCATCCTCTATACGTCCGGTTCCACCGGCAAGCCAAAGGGTGTGGTTCACACCTCAGGCGGGTATCTCGTCTACGCCTCCATGACGCATCAGTACGTCTTCGACTACCAGGATGGCGACGTTTACTGGTGTACGGCTGATGTGGGTTGGGTGACCGGCCACTCCTACATCGTGTATGGCCCGCTCGCCAATGGTGCGACGACCATCATGTTCGAGGGCGTGCCAACATATCCGGACGCTGGACGCTTTTGGGCCGTGTGCGAAAAACACAAGGTCAATCAGTTCTACACCGCGCCAACCGCCATTCGCGCGCTGATGGGCAAGGGCACAGAGTTCGTCGACAAGTACGATCTGTCGGACCTGCGCGTGCTTGGCTCCGTCGGTGAGCCGATCAACCCGGAAGCGTGGTCGTGGTATCATGAAAACATCGGCAAGAGCTCGGTGCCAATCGTCGATACATGGTGGCAGACGGAGACCGGCGGCATTTTGATCACACCGCTTCCAGGAGCGACGGCGACGAAACCGGGTTCTGCGACGATGCCATTCTTTGGCGTCCAGCCCGTCATGCTCGACGACAAGGGCAATGAGCTCGAGGGTGCATGCGATGGCGTGTTGGCCATCAAGGATTCTTGGCCCGGCCAAATGCGCACCGTCTGGGGTGACCACGAACGTTTCAAACAAACCTACTTTGAGATGTTCAAGGGTTACTATTTCACCGGCGACGGCGCGCGCCGTGATGAAGATGGCTATTACTGGATCACAGGCCGCGTGGACGATGTGATCAATGTCTCGGGCCACCGCATGGGGACTGCCGAAGTTGAAAGTGCCTTGGTTGCACATGAGACCGTGGCGGAAGCGGCTGTGGTGGGATACCCGCACGACATCAAGGGTCAGGGCATTTATTGCTACGTGACGCTCATGGAAGGCACCGAGCCCTCTGACGATCTCGTCAAAGAGCTTCAGACCTGGGTTCGCACCGAAATTGGTCCGATTGCGAAACCCGATGTCATCCAATGGGCCCCCGGTCTGCCAAAAACGCGATCCGGCAAAATCATGCGTCGCATCCTGCGTAAGATTGCGGAGAATGATTTTGGATCGCTTGGCGACACTTCAACGCTCGCTGATCCGTCGGTAGTCGATGATCTGATTGAGAACCGCGCGGGCAAATAAGCCCCAATACATTCAGCAAATGCAAAACCCGGCCACTGGCCGGGTTTTTTTTCATTTGGGGACGTGCGGCCAAAAAACACTTTGCAAATCGTGCAAATCACGGCACGCTCTCAATCGTGTTCAACGAAGTGGAAGGAGGTGATCCAATGTCGAGTGGTTCTAAAAGTGCGGTTCGGTCTTTGCGGGTCAATCTCCGTTGGAGCAGCCTCTGACGGTTGAAGCGTCCGCGCAGCCGGTTCATCGAAACTGCTGACGACCGGCCGGACTTGACGAATTGCGACGCCGCCCCTCACGGGGCGGCGTTTCTCATTTGAAGGGATATTAGTTGATCAGGCGCAGCTTCTGGATGTCGCGCGCAATCGATTCAAACGCGGCCTTCAGCCCCGCCTCATTGGTCGCGTTGTAGTAATATTTGCTCTCCGCCGTATCGTCATTGGCGCAGTCATCCATCAGTTCGCCCGCCTTGGTCGGCGCCGCGAAGGCGATGGTGTAGACCTTGATCTCACGCGCTTTCATCGCACCGCACAACGCCAATGCATCGGCACGCGACTTCGTCTTGCCGGCATTGTTGCAGACCTCGCCGGACGAGATGTGCGTGTTGAAGATGCCATCGGTCATGACGATTGCGTATTTGCGCGTCTTTTTATCGGTGTAGGGCGCGACATCCGAGGCGGTCGGCCATGCCGTGTTCCAGCTCGGTGACAGCATGTAATACGTCCATGCGATGGCGGTGTGTCCTGCCGTGCAGCCTGCCGTCGTGAAGCTGTTGATCCGGCTCTTCAGCGCCGTTGCGCTGTTGGTCAACGGAAGGATTTTGGCACCGGGGCATCCGGAGTAAGTGCCGCCGAGTGGATTGGTGACGTCGGCAAATGCGTCCGTGTGGGCCTCTGTTCCTGTGCGTTCAAAGACACAACCGGCTGTGGCGGCCGTTGTGCTGATCGAACCGATCACTGGGCCCGCATCGACAGTCGCCGCATAGGGCACCAGGCCGATGCGCACCCGCTTTGCGGCATCTGCATCGGGGATGAGGGCATCAATACCCTTGGAGGCAGCGTTTTTCAGAGCAGCAATTTTCTTGGTGCCCGTGACGGGGATCGGGTCGTTCATGGAGCCTGTGACGTCCAGCGCCATGGCGACCTCAATCTTGGTATCGGAGAAAGCAGCCGCCGACGTCCAATCGATACGCTGCGTCGTGTACCCGGCGATTTGCATGAACGAGAGCGGCATATCCACATGCGCGGACACCGAAAGCGTCTTCGCGGTCGTGTCGATGTTGATGCCGGTGATCGTGGGCGTGATGCCATATTTCTGGCTGTCGAAGTTCGCAAAGACGAATTGCGCGACCTGCTTTTCGGCCTGTTTCGGGGTTAGCGATCCTTTGGTGATCGCGCGCGTTGTTCCGAGAACGGCGGCGTCGACGGCATTTGCCAGCCGCGTTTCGATCGAAAACATGCGCGAGACATCAACGGCAAGGCCAACCGCAGTGCCCACCGCGACGGTGGCGGCGATGAACATAATGGCGAAACCGCCGCGCTCATCTTTGGCAAATCGTGATGTGGTCGAGCGCAGTGCGCGTTGGACAGGTGTGGACGTCATGGCAACCTCCTCGGGTTTCATGACGTGGGCGGTGCAATCCATTGGCCAGACAGGCGCATGGCGCGCCAAATGACGCTAAGGCATTGAAATCAATGCATTGGCGACTTGGACATGGTGAATGAAAGGTAAATCGCGCTTTAAGATTTGCGGTGCCACCGGCGAGATGTGGCTCAATCGGAGACTGGCATTCCCGGATCGGGACGCTTTAACGCATTAGAAATCTACGGCCAAGCCTTTGACTTCCCAGTCGCCGTAGCGCGCCGGGTCCTTGCCGCCACGGCCATCGATCTCTTTGGGTGATGCCGATTGGGCAGCGTCTAGCGCCGCGCGCCGTGCTTCGGCTTCTTTCAAGGCACGCTGTGCGGCGGGTGGAAGCTCATCAAAGGGTTTCGTGATCGGCTTGGCTGCCGGAGGTGTTTGGTCGTCGTTCATGGTCACGGGTCTTCATGGCCTTGGGTCATTGAAAAAGTGGCGCATCGCTTCCACTATAATAGGCGCCGAGCGGACGATCGTCCATGTTCGCTATGACGCATGTGCGCGAGTGAATGACGCCCAAATCCGGAGTTTCTAGACCATGAACCTTGCAAAAACAGCGATGCTGCTGGCTTTCATGACCGCACTCTTCATGGGTGTCGGTCTTTTGCTCGGCGGGACGGGCGGGATGATGATCGCGTTTGTGATCGCCATTGCGATGAACGCGTTCTCCTTTTGGAACTCCGATAAGATGGTTTTGCGCATGCACAATGCGGTCGAAGTGGATGCCAAGAGTGCGCCGGAGTATTTTCACATGGTTGAGGATCTGGCGGCCAATGCGGGCCTGCCGATGCCCCGGGTTTACCTGATCCGAGAAGAGCAGCCAAACGCCTTTGCGACCGGCCGGAACCCGGAAAATGCCGCCGTTGCTGCAACCACCGGGCTTCTTGATCGGCTGACGCCGGAAGAAATCGCAGGGGTGATGGCCCATGAATTGGCGCATGTGCAAAACCGCGACACTCTGATCATGACCGTTACGGCCACCTTTGCCGGTGCGATTTCAATGCTTGGCAACTTCGCGTTCTTCTTTTCTTCGGGCCGCGACAACAACAATCCGTTTGGGTTCATCGGCGTTCTGGTCGCGATGATTGTCGCGCCATTTGCGGCGATGATCGTACAGATGGCAATCAGCCGAACGCGCGAGTATGCCGCCGACAAGCGCGGTGCAGAGATTTGCGGCGAGCCGCGCTGGCTTGCGAGCGCGTTGGCAAAAATTGCGAGCGCCGCAGGACGCAATGTAAACGTCGCGGCAGAACGCAGCCCTGCAACGGCGCATATGTTCATCATCAATCCGCTGAACGGCCAACGCGCCGATGCCCTGTTTTCAACACACCCCGACACGCAAAACCGCATCGATGCGTTGATGGCGCTTGAGGCGGATTGGTCGAAGCAGGGAAGCGCATCGCCGGTTCCGCCGCAGCGCGAGCGCGTCCAAGAGACGCCCGCGCCTGAACCGAAAACGCCGGTTCGCGAGGCCAAGAAGCCGCGTCGCACATCCGTGCCGCGTGCTGGCAAGGCGTGGGGACGCGGCGCGGGCGAGGATGACGGCAGTTCCGGAAAAGGGCCCTGGACTTGACGTCGCGAGGCGGGCGGCAAAACCGGGCACCGTCTCCACAAAAACGAAAGCCGCGACCAAAGCCGTTGGCACGCAGTGCTGCTAATGTGAAGCCGGGATTGCCTGCGCGCCAGTGCGCGGCGCGGCTATTGAGCGCCATTGTCGATGCACGCACGCCAATGGACGCATTGACCGATGATCAACACGGCCACCCCGCTTATCTTGCGCTCGATGAACGGGACCGGAGTTTGGTGCGCGCCATTTTGATGGCTGTGTTGCGGTACCGCCAGGACCTCGAAGTCATCTTGGACAGTCTGCTGGAGCGCCCGTTGCCGCAGGGGGCCAATTCACTGCGGGCGACGATGCATGTGGCGATGGCGCAAATCCTGTTCCTCGATGTTCCAGCGCACAGTGCTGTCGACTTGGCGGTGGAGAGTGCCGCTGCCGATCCACGCAACAAACGGTTTTCGGCACTCGTCAACGCGATCACGCGGCGGGTCTCCGGTTCATCCGATGTGTTTCGCGCGCGCATTGCAGGAGAACCGACGCATGGGCCCGATTGGTTTCAGGGACGGCTGGCTGATGTTTACGGTGCGAAGCGAGCGGCCGCCATCGCGACCATGCACCGTCACCCTGCCGCCATCGATATCACGCTGAAAGACCGTGATGATGCGGCCACCGCCGATGCGTTGTTGGCCACCGGAGACGGGTTGCGCTTGGCCAATGGCACGATCCGGCTAAAGCCGTCTTTGCCGGTCACAGACCTCCCGAGCTTTGCCGATGGGCTTTGGTGGGTGCAGGATGCCGCGGCTGCCATTCCAGCCATGTTGTTCGGCGATTTGTCAGGTCAGCACATCGCCGACATGTGCGCGGCACCGGGCGGCAAGACGGCCCAGTTTGCCGCAGGTGGCGCCCGTGTCACGGCGCTTGAAAAATCCGGCAACCGGGCACGGCGGCTGCGCGCGAATATGGAACGCCTTGGATTTACGCATGCAGTTGATGTCGTTGTTGCCGACCTCTTCGGCCACGATGCCACCGCGCTCTACGACGGCGTTTTATTGGATGCGCCGTGCTCATCGACAGGCACTGTTAGGCGTCATCCAGATGTGCCGTGGACGAAAACGCCGGCGGATATTGCAAAGCTGGCTGACCTGCAGGCGCGCATGCTTGATGCGGCAGCACGCCATGTGAAGCCGGGTGGGGTTCTTGTGTTTTCCAACTGCTCGCTTGATCCCGATGAGGGCGAGGCGGTCGCAGCGGCCTTTTCCGAAAGCCATGCCGACAGTTTCGAGCCCGTGGACTTGTCGGGGTGCCATGTCTGGCTTGATCCGTTTCTGACAAACCAAGGCCGCCATGTGCGCACAACGCCAGCGGCGTGGCCGCATGATGAGAAAAGCTTTGCCGGGATGGATGGGTTCTTTGCGGCTTGCTTTCTCCGGCTTGGCTGAGGCGCGTTTGGTGCTTTGCAGCGATCAAGCCTAATCTCATCTGAGCGAATCAGCCGGAGGATTTGCGTTTGGCGGGCGCAATCGGCGTCAAAGGGTCGACGATGAACACAGCGCCACGGTTGCGTTGGAGACTTCCGCTTGAGCCGTATTCAACGTTTTTGAAACCCGGTGTACCGGAGCGTTTTCTCGTTGCGCCACCCGATGTGCGCCCGGCGAGCAAACGCGAGGCATCGGAATATTATAATGGCTGTTTTGCCTTTTGTGGCCAGTCGGTTCAGGTCGGCAATGCTTCGCTCTTCTCAGTCCAAGCGCCATCGCAAGCCTGGTCGGACGCGGCGCACAGTTTCCGCTGGATGCAAAACCTGGCTGCGGCGGGTGGCAATCTGCCGGTCATGCAGGCGCGCGCCCTGGTGCAGGATTGGGTGACGCTGTGCGCGCGTAAAACCAATGCGCCTTGGTACAACACCGATGTTCTGGCGATGCGCACGATTGCGCTTTTGCAATATGGCAGTTTCGTTTTCACCGGCGCCGACCATGCTTTTTACCGCACCTATATGCGGTTTGTTTCGGGGCAGGTGCGCGCCTTGCATCGCGTGCTGCCAGGCGAGCCGGATGGCCGAGGGCGGCTGCGTGGTTTCATTGCGCTGGCGATCGCGATGGTCGCGCTGCCGGTGCCTCAGGTGATGCGTGACCGTGCCATTGCGCGCCTTGATGCGGCGTTGGAGGTGCATGTCTTGCCGGACGGAGGGGTGATCACCCGCAGCCCCTTTGATCTTGCCGATTTGACCGCCGATCTTTTCGTCGTCGCCAAATGTTTCAAAGCACTTGATGAGCCTGTGCCGGTTGGAATTGTGCATGCGCTGGATCGTATGCTGCCGCGACTGGAAGCGTTGACACATACAGATGGCGCATTGGCCGGTTTTCATGGAACGAGCAGCGAGGCCAATGACCTCATTGCGAGCCTACGCGTATTGGATGAAACGCGGGCGCGCGCCACTGCCACCGCGCCGCAGTCAGGCTTCATGACACTCGCCACCGGCGATGCGCGCGTTGTTGTCGATACCGGTCCGGAAGTTGGCTCGCGAGCGCTCAATTCGCCCCATGACAGCTTATCAGCTTTTGAGTTTTCGTCGGGCACTGAGCGGATTTTTGTCAATATCGGCTCTGCTCAAGTGGCCGGTCCGCAGTTGACGGGCGCGGGGCGTGTTGCGGGCGGCCATTGCAAGGTGTCGGTTGCTGACGTCCCAGCCACTCGGCCATCCGCGCACAATAACGCTGCCCGGTCGATCAAACCTTGGCCGGATGCGGGTGACGGTTCATCGGGAGGCGGCGACAAAGGCATCGTCTTGCATTACACGCTCAATGCATTGCCCGCCGAGCGTGGGCTGCTTTTGGCCGCTGATGGCCGGTGCCTGTCCGGTTTTGACCGTGTGCACTTGAACGGCGCGCGCCAAGGGCAATGGCAAGGGCCGGGTGCTTTGGCCGGTGGTGGCGAATACGTGCTTCGGTTTCATCTTCTGCCATCGGTCGATGCCGTGGTGCGCGGGCCGGGCACGGTGGAGCTGACGACATCGGCGGGCGGCGTCTGGCGTTTTGAGACCGACGCACAACGCACCGCGGTCGAACCGTCCATGTATCTGATGGGGCGTGACGGGCCTGCCACGGCAAAGCACATCGCGTTGCGATTTGATGCCAACGGTCCCGATGGCGATGGCGATGGCGACGGCCGGGCGACCGCGTCGTGGCGGATCGAAAAAATCCGGTGAACAGACGTCGCGATCTGCGCCTCCTCACCATGCATGACTGGGCGCGCATGTTTGGCGGTGTTAGGTGCGCGGTGATCCCCAACAGGTAGTCCGCCATGGCCATCGCATCAAAACATATTCCCGCACCAGACATCGTACCCGTGAAGCGGGCGTTGCTGTCTGTCTTTGACAAGACTGGCGTCGTGGAACTGGCACGCGATCTTGTGGCGCGCGGCGTTGAACTTGTCTCCACGGGCGGGACATATCGCGCACTCTCAGATGCCGGGTTGCCGGTTACAGACGTTAGTGCGGTCACCGGGTTTCCCGAGATCATGGATGGGCGGGTGAAGACGCTGCACCCGAGCGTGCACGGTGGCTTGCTCGCAATCCGCGATGATGCCGAGCATGTGTCTGCCATGGAAGCACATGGCATCGCCGCCTTCGATCTCGTGGTCATAAACCTATATCCCTTTCAGGATGTCTTGGTGTCGGGCGCTGACGCCGCGACGATTGCGGAGAACATCGACATTGGCGGCCCCGCGATGGTGCGCGCATCGGCC
>JBCBHR010000037.1:0-9768 GCA_038525365.1 Pseudomonadota bacterium
CGCGGAAGCGTCCGCTTTCCTCGGTCAGGCTTTTGGCGTCGCGATCTTCTTGATTTTCGCGCTGCTGCTCGCACAGTTCAACCGGTTCCGCTACGTGTTTCTTGTCCTCTCCGCGGTGGTGATGTCCACGATTGGAGTGCTTCTTGGGCTGGTCGTGATGGAAATGCCGTTCTCGATTGTCATGACGGCTGTCGGAACAATCGCGCTCGCGGGCGTCGTCGTGAACAACAACATCGTTCTCATCGATACCTACGCGTACTTGCGCCAAAAGGGCATGGATAAGCATGAGGCGATCTTGGAGACCTGCCGCGAGCGCGTGCGGCCTGTGATGCTCACTGCGGTCACGGCGATCCTCGGCGTCTTGCCAATTGCATTTGGGGTGAACCTTGCTCTGCTCAGCCAAGAGGTGACCGTCGGTGCTCCATCGACGCAGTGGTGGATTGCGCTGTCTTCAGCGATTGTCTTCGGTCTGGCGTTCTCGACAATCCTGACGCTGGTGGTGACCCCCGCTGCGTTGACCATATTCACGCGCAACAATGCAGTACTGGCCCAAGGCGGCATGCTTGGCGTGATGAAGTCCTACTTCATCCGCCGTCGTCACGCCCGTGAAGCCGCAGCGCTGGCAGTCTCTGCACCGGTCATTGCTGAACGTGCGTCTGTAGTGCCTGCAAATGCGAACAGCGATCCAGGTGATGCGCCGTCGGTGGTGCCGACGCCGGATGTGCACGGTGCGGAACCGGTCGCGATGCAGCCCAAATTGCGCGGTGAACACCTGGAAGAGCACCGCGTTCCCAATGATGGTCGGGAATACCCGAAAGCGGCTGAGTAAACTTAACCCGCCGCTCAGGCGGCGGCGAGCTCTTCGTTCCGTTCCCGCTTAAGCGACACCCATGTGTGGAGCGCGCTCGCTGCATCGACGAAGGCGAACAGAAGCACTTGGAAAGGTGCACCGGCCAGCACAACCAGCAGCACAAGGCATGTCACCGGCACGATGCGAATGTAGACCGAAAATTCAAAGACTTCGCGCACTTTGGCGCGCACCGCCCAGATATAGACCAGCCCGATTTCAAAGAGCATGAAACCAATGATCCGGATCCACACGGTTTCGGCGACCTCCACTCGCAAGATCGACAAGAGCAGATCGGGGATCAGGAAAAGGCCGAGACCGGAAATGACGGCGTAGAGGCCGAAGCCGAGGACACTTTTTTCGGTGGCGGACATGATACTCTCCATGGTGGACGAGCGGCCAATTCCGTGGAGTGTATTCCGAACCAGCCGTCGCGGTTGACGCATAGTGGGCAAAGATTAAGTCCGCTTGAACGCGTGGCGTGCTGTTTGGCGATCAGCGTTAACGGATGGCGACCGACCCAAGGGGTCGATGGCCACGCGTTCGCTTTGTATTAGGCCGCGGCCTTCTTCGGCTGGATGAGGCCGCGATTGACCAGCACTTCAGCGATTTGCACCGTGTTCAATGCAGCGCCCTTGCGCAGATTGTCGGAGACCACCCAGATGTTGAGGCCGTTTTCGACGGTGATGTCCTCGCGGATGCGCGAGATATAGGTCGCGTCCTCGCCAGCTGCCTCATATGGGGTGATGTATCCACCGTCCTCATGCTTATCGATCACGAGGCAACCCGGAGCCTCTCGCAGGATTTCACGCGCTTCGTCCGCTGTGATCTCGTTTTCAAATTCAATGTTCACGGACTCAGAATGCGAGATGAAGACCGGCACGCGGACCGCGGTGCACGTGACCTTGATCTTCGGATCGAGCATCTTTTTGGTCTCGGCCGTCACCTTCCACTCTTCCTTGGTGTAGCCGTCTTCCATGAAGCTATCGATGTGCGGGATGACGTTGAACGCCATGCGCTTGGTGAACTTTTTGGATTCGACTGGATCGGCGACATAGACGGCGCGTGTCTGCGCAAAGAGTTCATCCATGGCATCTTTGCCCGCGCCGGAGACGGACTGGTAAGTTGATACCACCACGCGCTTGATCTTGGCGTGATCGTGGAGCGGTTTCAGCGCGACGACCAGTTGCGCGGTGGAGCAGTTCGGGTTGGCGATGATATTTTTTTTGGTGAACCCATCAATCGCGTCGGCGTTGACCTCGGGAACGATCAGCGGAACATCGGAATCATAGCGCCAGGCCGACGAGTTATCGATGACCACGCATCCCTGCGCGCCGATTTTTGGCGCATACTCTTTCGACACGGAGCCACCTGCAGACATGATGCAAATGTCGGTGTCGGAAAAGTCGTGGTTTTCCAGCGCCTGAACTTTCAAATCCTTATCGGCAAATGAGACTTCTTGGCCGACAGAGCGGCGTGAGGCGAGTGGCACGATGGTGTCAGCCGGAAATCCGCGTTCTGCCAGAATGTCCAACACTTCGCGCCCGACATTGCCAGTCGCGCCTGCGATTGCGATTTTGAAACCCATGGTTCCCGTGCTCCTCTCTCCCTCGTTGCGGTCAAGCGCCACTCATCCCGCCCCCGGGAGAGTGTGGGGCGGAACAGGTCAGGTCGTCGTTTTCTTGGTCAACGTGCGCATGGTGGCCGCTTAGTGATCCAGGCGACGCTAAATGTCAAACGGGTCTTTGGATCGATCAGGAGACGGGCGTGCTTTGGTTCACAACGGGTTGCGGCTGTGTGATTGGCTGGACGGGCACCACAGTGGTTTGGGCGTTTTCCGGCTGCAGCAAAATGACGATGGGATTTGGATGGTGTTCGAGGGTTGCGCCGGTCGCCGCGTCCACGCCCATGCCGATCACCCCGCCGAGCAGCACATTGCCCGCAAACCCCGCCGCGCCTCCGCCGCTAACGCGGGTCTTCACGTCAACAACCTGCGTGACATAGCCTTCGCGGGTGGCGGTTACCTGAAATGTGTCCTTGCGTGGAACGCGGATTGTGCACGGCGTCGCTTGGCATTGGTGGTTGAGCGATGTCGAAACCACCGCGTCCGGTGGTTGGTATTGGATGGTCACGTCACCGTTCACACCGCGCGTAATCGACGCGCAGCCCGTCACGGCAAACGCCATGACGCACAAAACAAGCAATCTCATGGTGTGCCCCTGTTACCCCTGTTCCCTCTATATCTCTTGCACATCCGCGCCCGATGCGGACCTGCTAGCCCGCATAAGCCGCTAAAATAGCGTCGCCCATTTCCGCTGTTGTAATCTGTGTGCAACCATCGGCCATGATATCGCCGGTGCGCTTGCCCTGATCGAGAACGTCGGAGATCGCCTTTTCAACACGATCTGCCTCTTCGAGCATGTTGAACGAATAGCGCAGGCACATGGCAAATGACGCAATCATCGCGATCGGGTTGGCGATGCCTTGGCCCGCAATGTCGGGTGCGGAGCCGTGAACGGGCTCATAAAGCGCTTTGCGTTTGCCGGTCACAGGATCGGGCGCGCCAAGCGACGCAGATGGCAACATGCCAAGCGAGCCGGTCAACATGGCGGCCACGTCCGACAGCATGTCGCCGAACAGATTGTCGGTGACGATGACGTCAAATTGCTTGGGCCAGCGCACCAGTTGCATGCCGCCCGCATCGGCCAACATATGGGTCAGCTCAACGTCGGCAAACTTCTGCGCGTGTGTCGCAGTTACAACGTCGTTCCACAAAACGCCGGACTTCATGACGTTGCGCTTTTCCATTGAGCACACTTTGTTGCCGCGTGTGCGCGCCATTTCGAACGCGACACCTGCAATTCGCTCGATTTCGAACGTGTCGTAAATCTGCGTATCGATGCCGCGTTTCTGGCCATTTCCAAGATCGATGATCTCCTTGGGCTCGCCAAAATAGACACCGCCGGTCAGTTCGCGGACGATGAGGATATCGAGCCCTTCGACCACTTCGGGCTTCAGCGATGAAGACGCGGCAAGCGCCGGATAGCAAATCGCAGGGCGCAAGTTCGCGAAAAGCGCCATGTCCTTTCGCAGCCGTAACAATCCGGCCTCGGGGCGCACTTCATACGGCACGTTGTCCCACGTCGGCCCACCGACAGCGCCGAACAGCACCGCATCGGCGGCCATTGCCTGTTCCATGTCCGCATCGGAAATCGCCACGCCATGCGCATCATAGGCTGCACCGCCGACCAGGCCTTCGCTTGTGACAAAGCCTGAATTCTCATGGGCATTCATGTGGTCGATCAGTTTACGCACCTCGATCATCGCTTCAGGGCCAATGCCGTCGCCGGGCAGGAGGAAAACTTTACGGTCGGACATATTCTGTTACCGTTGGGTTGGAGGGATATTCGCTGGGCTTGCTAGAGCTTTCGCAAGCCGGGCACAACACTGCTTGGTGGGACTTTATGGGAAGACGATTGCTTGCGCTCGGCATGGGCGCGCTGGCCTTGGCGCAGATTGCGAGCGCTCGGGCCGCAGAGGGTGAGAACCGTGGTGCCATTGTGCTCGATCTGCCCATTGAGTGCACTCTCGGCAAAGACTGCTTTTTGCAGCAATTGGTTGATTTGGACGTCAGCGATGATGTCTCCGACCCGTTTTGCGGCACCGCCAGCTATGATGGCCATCAGGGCACGGACATCCGCGTGATTTACCCCAACGACATCAGCGCTGGCGTTTCGGTTTTGTCCTCCGCAGACGGTGTAGTTTCCAGTGTCCGGGATGGCATGGCGGATCGGCTGGCATTTACCGCGCAAGAAAAGGAACGCATCGGCAACCGCCAATGCGGCAATGGCGTTGTCGTGCGCCATGGAGATGGCTGGGAGACGCAATACTGCCATCTGCGAAATGGGTCCGTGATTGCGGAGGTCGGCCAAGAGGTCAGCGCTGGCGATAAGATCGGCGAAGTTGGCTATTCGGGCCGCGCGCAATTCCCGCACGTCCACATGTCTGTGCGAAAGGATGGGGTGCATGTTGACCCGTTCACCGGCGCGTCCATCGGTCAAACATGCTCACCAGATCGCGATATGTCGGCGGGCCTGTGGTCACCGGAAGCTGCAGAAATCCTGAACGTGAAAGCCACCCAATTGCTCGACGCCGGGCTTGCCGATGTTGCAGTCAGCAATGTGGTCTTGCGCGATGGCCCACCGGAGATCCCAACTGCCGACAGCGACGCATTGGTCGGTTGGATATACCTGATTAATGTTCGTGCCGGCGACCAAGTGGGCGTGCGGGTCACCGGACCGGACGGCGAAATTTATTCGCAAGGGGTCACCAAGCCACTGGAAAAGCCCAATGCGAGCTACGCCATGTTTGCAGGCCGCCGGTCGCCGCCGCCGCTCGGCGACTACAAGATCGAGGCGATGGTGATCCGTGATGGCGAATTGGCCCTGCATTCCACGCGTCAGGCGAGTGTTCGCTAGGGTTTTGCCTGCTTTTCTTTCTGCTTGGACCGCCAATCGAGTGCGCGTTTGTTGCCTTGCGCGAGTTTGGCGGTCTCCGTGATGCGTTTGGCGCGCGTTTCCGGCTTCTTGGCAAGCGCGATCCACTCCAAAATGCCGCGTTTCGCCGACTTCGGAAAAGCCTCGAAATAGCTGCGCGCCGGCGGCAGAGCGTCCAGCGCAGCGCCAAGGTCTTCGGGAATAACGCCCTCATCTGCACCATCCAGAACGGTCCAGCTGCCATCGGATTTTGCCACGTCCACAGCGGCGCGCCCGGCGGGGTGAAGTGTGTTCTCTGCGTCAAGCTTGGCGATGATGCGCTTGTTGACGGCAGACCAAGCGCTTCCGGGTTTGCGTGGCGAGATCAGAAGCTTGGATCGGGTGTCATCCAGTGTCCGCGGGAGAGAATCCACCCATCCATATCGAAGGATCGTTTTCAGCAGCGTTTCGCGATCGATGTAGCGGTCTGGCACGGCCTTTTTCCAAAGAACTGCCCAGATTGAGCCGGAAGCGGAATGATTTTTGGCAAGCCACTGATCAAGCGCTTCGGCGCTGTGAAACTCAACATCGGGGATCGCGTCTCCAGCCATATTCAGGAGGTGGAGCGGAGCGCCGTCACTTCAATTTCGATTTTCATCTCAGGCTTGATTAAACCAGCGACAACCATCGTTGCGGCCGGGCGGATCCCGTCGAAGTAAGCGCCGAGAATGGGAAACACCAAATCTGCGAAACTTGCCTCCGTGACCGTATACTGGGCGCGCACGATATCGGCACGCGCAAACCTTGCCTCCGCCAGTGCACGGTCGATATTGGCGAGGACGTTGCGGGCTTGGTCTTCCACGCCCGCAGGTATCTCCATCGTTGCGTAATCGTATCCGGTTGTTCCGGACACGAAACACCAGTCGCCCTGCACGACAGCGCGGGAGTAGCCTGCGGTTTGTTCAAACGGCGAGCCGGTGGAAATCAGACTTCGGGTCACGGATATCTCCGGAAGCAGACGCTGGCATTGGCCCCACCAAAGGCAAATGCGTTGCTGATGATTGCATCGACCGCCTGCTCGCGCGCGCCCTGCGTGACGTAGTCGAGATCACATTCCGGGTCAGCCTCGTGCAAATTGATGGTCGGTGGGACGGTTTGATCGCGCAGCGATTTTACACATGCGACCGCTTCGATGGCCGCAGACGCGCCGAGGCAGTGGCCGTGCATGGACTTCGTTCCCGACACGGCGAGTGTGTCGGCATGGGCTGCAAATGCGCTGCGAATGGCTTCGGTTTCCGTCTTGTCGTTGCCAAGCGTCGCTGTGCCGTGGGCATTGATGGCGTTGATGTCGGTCGGCGACAAATCAGCGTCTGCCATGCAGGCGCGCATCGCATTGGCGGCACCGTCAACATCCGGCGATACCATGTCGGCAGCATCGGCCGTCATGCCAGCACCGGCGAGCTCCGCCAGAATGGTTGCGCCGCGCGCTTTGGCATGATCCTCGCTTTCAATCACCAGACATGCGGCGCCATCGCCGAGCACAAGGCCTTCGCGGTCTGCCGAAAACGGCCGACAGCCGGTCTTCGCAAGGATGCGCATGGACTCCCACGTCTTGATGATGCCGAAAGTGAGCGGCGTGTCCGTGCCGCCAGCCACAACGACATCAGCGCGATTGGTGCGGATAAGATCGAGTGCGGCGCAAAGCGCGTGATTGCCCGATGCGCACGCCGAACTCGGGCTGTAGACCGGGCCTTTGATGCCATAGACCATGGAGACATGCACCGATGGCGAAGACGGCATCACTTTGGGGATCGCGAAGATTTCGGTCCGTTTTTTGCCGTCAACAAAGACGGTTCTGTAAGCTTGGTCGACGGCATCTGCACCAAAAACGCCCGTGCCGATAATCGCTCCGGTGCGTGTCGGGTCGAATGCGTCTGCGCCGTCCAAACCCGCCTCTTTCAGCGCTTCGCCCGCCGCGATCACTGCCAATTTTGAAAAACCTGACAGCGTCGCGCGGTGGCGCTTTTCGATATCGATCTCGGGGATGTCGCTGATCTGCGCTGCAATTGCCGTTTTCAGATCACCTTGATGATCGATGGCAAGTGGGCCGATCCCACATGTCCCCGCTTTCATCGCGGTCCATACGGCGTGCGAACTGCTGCCAAGACTGCAAATTGCGCCCGTGCCGGTGATGACGGCGCGCCGTGTCACGAGGTGGTTGCCCCGTCCGCGGATACGAGCGCTTGGATGGCGCTGGTGACGTCGCCAACGGTTTTCAGTTTTTGCCAAGCGGTGGCCGCGTTCATTTCGATTTCAATCTCAAACGCGTCTTCGAGATCGAATATGATTTCGGCCAACTCCAAGGACTGGATGTCAATGTCCGACAAGGTGGTTTCGGCGGTGATGTCGGCGGCGTCCATTTCCGCTTTTTCCGCGATGATACGGCTGGTCGTCTCAAATACGCTGTCAGACATTGCCTTGCTTTCGCCCCTCACAAGCGGCCCGTTTGGCCGGATTTTTGCGGCACCGTAGCTGTTTCACCAAGCGCGTAAAGGTGCCGCTTCGCTTCAGCCTGGGATGACGATCCGTGCAAGGATACGCCGCACGATGGGCGCGACGACGAGCACTGCGGGAAATGCGATGGCCCAAGATGACAACCACGCGGTGATCCATGCACCAATATCAAGCCCGCCAAGCGCCAGATATGTGGAAAGCCCGGCGACGATGAAACTCATCATACCCGACAGCAACAGGCCAAATGCGACCGCCTCAAGTCTCTTGGGGATGAACGGTTTCACAGGCCGCACTCATTCATACCCATGGGCGCTGTTGGCCAAGATCAGTTTCAAACGTCTCGATGGCTCCCGTTTTTTCCATGGTCAGGCCAATGTCGTCGAGGCCGTTGAGGAGATTGTGTTTGCGCGCTGCGTCGATCTCAAATGTGATCACGCCGCCGTCGGGTCCGCGAATTTCCTGTGTTTCGAGATCAACGCTCAGCGTCGCATTGGCACCGCGCTCAGCGTCATCCATCAGCTTGTCCAATTCGTCCTGACTGACGACGATCGGCAAAATCCCGTTCTTGAAGCAGTTGTTATAGAAGATGTCGGCAAAGCTCGTTGAGATCACGCAGCGTATGCCGTGATCGAGCAGCGCCCATGGTGCGTGTTCGCGCGAGGAGCCGCAGCCGAAATTGTCACCTGCTACCAAAATTGTCGCGCCGCGGTAGGCCGGTTTGTTGAGCACGAAATCTTCGTTCTCCGTGCCGTCTTCATGGAACCGCATTTCAGCAAACAAGCCTTTGGAGAGGCCGGTGCGTTTGATGGTCTTCAGATAGTCTTTGGGAATAATCATGTCGGTGTCGACATTGATGATTGGAAGCGGCGCAGCAACGCCGGTCAGTTTGGTGAACTTTTCCATGGTGGGTTTGTGATCCCGGTTTTTACAGGTTTTGCAGCCTGATACGGTCGTGACGTTTGTGGGTCAATGCGGCTTGCGCCGACGCGCAAATTGGCGAACCTTTGTGCGCGATGATGACGACACAAAAACCATTGCTGCGAAGCGTGCTTTATGTTCCCGCTGACAACGCAAAAGCACTGGCAAAAAGTGCAGGCTTGCCCTGCGATGCTGTCATCTATGATCTTGAAGATGCCGTTGCACCTGATGCCAAAACCGCAGCGCGCGAGGCTTTGCGTGCGCATTTTGAGACAAGCGGGTCAACACATGCCCTCAAGGCGATCCGGATCAACGGGCTCGACACGCCTTGGGGCACAGAGGATTTGCTGGCCGCAAGGGCGTGCCTTCCCGATGCGATTGCAATGCCGAAAGTTGACGGAGCGAGAGACCTTCAACTGGTCGAAGACGCCTTGGCGGAAACCGACGCGCCTGAAAGCTTGCAAGTCTGGGCGATGATCGAGACGGCAGCCGGTGTTCTCAATTCGGCGCACACGGCATCGCATGGCGGACGGCTTGGCGCGTTGATTGTGGGAACCAACGATCTGACAAAGGATACGGGCGCAGATGTCTCGCAAATTCACCCGTGGCTGATGCAGATCGTGCTGGCGGGCAAAGCGCATGGCCTGCCCGTGCTGGATGGCGTCTTCAATGATCATCGGGATCTGGATGGGTTTGACCGCGCCTGCAGGCAATCTGTTGTGATGGGCTTTGATGGCAAGACGCTGATTCATCCGGCGCAAATCGATCCGGCCAATCGCGCCTTTGCGCCATCGGCCGATGCCATCGCGGCGGCACAAAAGATCGTTCAAGCGTTTGCGCTGCCGGACAATGCTGGCAAGGGCGTGATCTCGCTGGACGGCAAAATGGTCGAGCGGCTGCATTTGGATCAAGCCTTGTCGTTGGTGGAAAAGGCCAACACAATTGCCAGCCGCACGACAGACAAGGGACAGATATGAAAGCCTATCGGTTTCTCACCGGACCTGACGATTCCAG
>JBCBHR010000038.1:0-9693 GCA_038525365.1 Pseudomonadota bacterium
CTGGTGTTGCCGCTGACCCCGATGCCTATGATGCTGAAACGCTTCGCACCGCTGGCGATTTGCCGGGCGGCGGCACGCTCGTGTCATCTGCAATCGAACCGGCTGCTGTCTCGCCTTATATCTGGTCGGCTGACAAATCCGAGGATGGCGCAATTACGCTGAATGGCTTTGCGCCTTCAGAGGACGTTCGTCAGCGCATTGTTGACGCAACGGTCGTTGGAAATCCTGACGCGACAGTGACCGACAATCTGCGCATCGCCGCCGGAGCGCCGGACAATTTTGACGCAATCACCGATTTTGGCATCGACCAACTGCCTGATCTTGCGTCCGGCTCGATTTCTCTGACCGATGATGAATATGCGATCAACGGCACGGCCGAGACGTCGGAGAGCTATGAGGCAGCGCTTTTCCGCGCCAACAATGAGCTCCCCGCCGGAAGCAGCTTGTCGATTGCAGCAATCTCGCCGCCGCTCGCCGAAGGCGTCTACAATTGGGGCGCAGCGAAGGGCGCTGACGGCTCGATCCGGCTGACCGGATTGATGCCTGATCTTGAGGCGAAGCAACGCATCGCTGCGCGCGCAGCGCAGGTCAATCCCGGCGCAACCATTGACGATCAGATGCGCGTCGCTGCCGGCGCGCCAGACGGCTTCGTGGCGTCTGCGGAAACATCACTGGGCTTCCTGCCGCAGTTTGAAGTGGGCGCAGTGCAAATCGCCGACACGGAGATGAGCGTTCAGGGACGTGCCGCCGATGGCGACAGCTTCGATGCGGCAAATCTGGTCGGCACCGACCTCCCCGAAGGCATAAATTTGGAGACCGAGATCAGCTTGCCAGTCGCCTCCGGCCCCTATCAGGTCGTCGCCAACAAGTCGGCCGATGTTGTCACGCTGCAGGGCTTCGCGCCGAGCCGGGACGCGAAGGATAAAATTGTCGCCGCCGCTGAAGGGCTTGGTGTCAACGTGGTTGACCGCATCCAACTGGCATCCGGCGCGCCGGACGGTCTCGATTGGGGCGCAGCCGGTGCCTACGCGGTGTCGGGTTTGCAAAACACATCGACGGGTCGTGCGACGCTTGCGGGCAACAGCGTGACAGTTGACGCGGACACCGCAAATGGTAACGCGTATGCAGCCGCGATTGCCGACTGGGATCGCCCGCTACCCGCCGGATTAAGCATCGGCACGGAAGCCATCCGCCTCCCGGTCGCATCACCCTTCAACTGGGAGGCCACTTTCACTGACCGCTTGTCAATTGACGGCGTGGTACCGTCTGAAGAAGTCAAGGCTGCGAACGTCGCTGAAGCGCAACGATTGTTTGGCGAGAACGTTCGCGTTGTCGACACTCAGGACTTGGCAGGGGGCGCACCGCGCGGTTTTGAGGCGGCGACTTCCGTTGGCCTGAATAGCATCAGCCGGATGGAGCAGGCCTATGCCCGCGTGACCGACAATCGCTTGGAAGTCGTCGGCACAGCGTTTACGCCTTCGGCTCGCACCGACATTGAGCGCAAGGTCATCAACGGAGTGCCGCCCGGGTTCACCGGTGTGGCAAACATCTCCGTGCGTCCCGCGCCGCTGGAAACCGGTGGTCTCGGCGAACTCAACGCACCGACCTGTCAAGACGAACTGAACGGTGTTTTGGCAGGTGGCCAGATCCAGTTTGAGACCAATGAGGCCGTCATCAATGAAGGCTCCTTTGGCCTCCTTGATCGGCTGGCTTACACCGCCCAAGCCTGCCCCGATGCCAATATCGAGGTGTCCGGGCATACGGATGCAGACGGTGGAGAGGACTTCAACAAAAAACTCTCCGAGCGACGTGCGGTCGCAGTGGTCAACTATCTCATTGTCGCCGGTGTTAGCAGCGGCCGCTTGTCGCCCGTCGGCTTCGGTGAAGCGCAACCCATCGCCTCGAACGACACCGCTGAGGGCAAGGCCCAGAACCGTCGTATCGAGTTCACCGTCCAGCAATAAGGAGCACGGACGATGTGGTACATCATCACAACTATTTGGATTTGGCTGCTCATCGCATTCATCATCGGTCTGTTCGTCGGTTGGCGAACGACCACTTTGCGTTCTCAGTCCTGACTGCACCGCTGAGTTGAAAAAGGAACAATCATGTTTGTCTTGATCCTGCAATCGGCGCTGCTTTTGGCCATTGCGTTTATCCTTGGCTGTATTCTCGGCTGTCTCCTGCGCACGCTGTTCGCCGACGATGCCGCCCCCGCAACTGGCGGTGCCGCTGTCGCAGGCGCTGGCGCTGGCGCTAGTGCCGCCACAGCGGCTGCGGGTCTCGCCGCTGCTGGCGCTGCAACGACTGCGCGCACGGCAACGCCGCCTGCGCCTGCCGTCCCAACGCGTACAACGCCGTCAGTGCCCGGCAAAAAGCCTGCCGCGCCAAAAGCGCCGGAGCCCGTTGGTCTGTTGCAGCCTGCTGCATCGAAGACGGAGCCCGCACCGGTCGCGAAAGCTGCGCCGAAGCCCAAACCGAAGGCAACCGCGAAGCCCAAACCAAAGGCGCCCGCAAAGCCAAAAGCCGTTGCAAAGCCCGAGGCAGTCGCCAAGCCAAAACCGGCGGCCAAGCCAAAGCCCGCTGCCGCCAAGAAGCCGTCCGGGCCGCCCGCAGCCGGGGCCAAGGCCGACGATTTGAAGCTGATCCGTGGCATTGGTCGCCAAAACGAGGCCCGCCTCAACGCCTTTGGGGTCACCGAATTTCAGCACATTGCCGACTGGACATCCGACGACGCATCCACATGGGGCGAGCGTCTGGCGTTTCCGGGTCGTATTGAGCGCGAAGACTGGATCGGACAGGCGAAAGTGCTCGCAAGCGGAGGGTCTACGCCGTTTGCTTCGCGTGTGCGCCGAGGCGGTGTCTCAACATCCACCGGCAAGGGCACGGTGGGTGATCTCGGCAAACAGCCAAAATTGCTCGGGAAACCACGCGCGTCCGGCCCTGACAATCTCACGCTCATCGATGGCGTCGGCAATGCGCTTGAAAAGCGTTTGTTCGGCATCGGCATCTATCACTTCGATCAGATCGCAGCGTTCAGTGACGCGGAGGCCAAATGGGTTGGGATCGCCGTTGGGTTCCCGGGTCGCGTGGAGCGCGAGAACTGGATCGGCGAATCCAAGACCCTTGCCGCAGGCGGCATGACCGATCACGCCCGCCGCGTCGAAGAAGGTAAGATTTCAACAAGCCGCGTCTCTACGGATGACGAAAAGAAAGACCGCGACGACTGATTTTCAGGGCACCTCGGCCCGTCGTACAACTAAAGCCGCCGGCTTCGCCCGGCGGCTTCTTCGGTTCACTCAATCAGTGCTTCAAACCATCCAGAAATGCGACAAGACCGTCGGCAACATCCGCCACATGCAGCATCGGTGCATGGCCTTGGCCTTCGGCGGTAAACGCCACCATGCCCGGATGCGCCTTGCCCATCGCGGCAACGGTCTGCTCCGACAAAAGCGAAGAATTCTGCCCACGGATGGACATCACGGGAACAGCGCCGAGGCCCGCAAACTGCGGCCAAAGCGTTGGGATCGGCGTGTTCAGGTCAACGCTTGTCACTGTTTTGACGATCTCGGGATCGTAGTCGGCACGCAGTTTTCCATCAATTTCACGGTATCGCGCCTCCGCTTCAAACCGCCAATGCTCATCCAAAAGCACGGTGAAGTTCTTCGACATGATCGACTTTTGCACGTCAATTGCATCTTCCATGGATGACGGCATCGGCGCTTTTTGCAGATAGAGCCTGATCTGCGTCAGCCCGGCGCCATCGATCACCGGCCCAATGTCGTTGAGGATGGCCGCCTTGATGGCGCCGGGACGACCCGCGCTCAGCATCATCGTCAACAAGCCGCCACGCGATGTGCCGAGGAAAATCGCATGCTCGATGCCAAGCGCAGTCAGCGCCGAGATGACGTCATCGAGCTCGGTGAAGAGATTGTAATTTTGCCAGTCTTTGTCATAGCCGGAAAGGCCGCGACCACGCAGATCGAGCGCATAAAAACGGCGTTTGGTCTTGGCGTTTTCAATAGCATGCGTCGCGATGCCCGCAAAGTCGCGGCTGTTGCGCGTCAGGCCGTGGATGCAGAAAACTGGTGTCGCCGATGCATCGGCGTCACCCCACCTGCGCACGTGGAGCCGTAGTCCATCGCGTGCAGTCACGAACTGGCTTTCGCCAAGGTCCATTGCCGATGATGCCATTGCGCTTACTCACATATTCCCGAACGCCATGGCCATCGTCTTGGCGCAACCGGCCAGTCAAGACAAGGCGAGACGCGCGCATTCAATCAGTGGACCGGGCACCAAATCAAAGCTCCGGTGCGCCTTGCGTCAAAACGGTCGCGATATCGGTTTGAAGGCCAAGGCGTTGTCGGTAGACGACATAGTTTTCCATCACCCGCTGCACGTAGTTTCGGGTCTCCGGGAAAGGAATTTGCTCGATCCAGTCGATGAGCTCTTCGAGCGGCAGACCCTGCGGCGAGCCAAAACGGCGCGTCCACTCGCGCGCCCGACCGGGGCCGGCGTTATAGGCAATAAGCGTCAGCACATATGAACCCCCAAACCGCGCCAGTTGCTGCCGGGCATACGCAACGCCGAGGCGGGCATTGTAGCCAGCATCTGTCGTCAGCCGCTCAGGGGTGTAGTCAACGCCAATCCGACGCGCGACTTCGCGCGCAGTCGATGGCAAAAGCTGCATCAAACCGAGCGCGTTAGCGCTTGAGCGTGCCGCCACATTAAATTCGCTCTCCTGCCTGGCGATCGCGTAGGCAAACGCCAAGGGCTGGACGTCGGGAAAAGCGCCGCCGTCGATAATTCCCAGCGGATGCAGACTTTCCGCGCTCACGGCGACGCCACGCCGGTCGGCTGCTTTGGCCATACGAAGTGCGGCAAAAGCTTTGCCGTCGGCATAGAGTTTCTGCGCTACGCTATCGACGACAGCCGGATCTTCCGCGTCTGCTCCAAGAAGCTGCGCAAAGCGAACCGCGAGAGCGTCCGCATTGTGCGCCAACATCAAAGTGATGGCTTGCTCCATCATCGTGACGCGTGCCGATGATTGGTTTCTTGCCACTAGTCCGGTCGCTTGGCCGCGCGCCGAACCGAGCGCGCTTTGCGCCAGTTGGCCGTAAAATGTACGCCAGTAGCGCGCTGCTTCAGCGAAAGCTTCGTTGGCTGCTTCCTGGTCCCCAGCCGAACTATAAGAGCGCGCAATCCAATATTGAGCTCGCGATGCCGTAAGCGGCGTTTGCGCAAGCTCGGCCAGCGCCTCGAAGTGCGGCAGCGCGCGCTCGGGATCATCAAGACCGCGCAGGGCATACCAACCGGCGTGAAACAGCGCATCGGCCTTTGCGCGATCGCCTCCACCCTGATGTGCCGCGGCAATCTCATATGCGTCTTCGTGTTGTCCGCGCTCGCGCAGGGCTCGCGAAACGATGCGCCGCTCGGTCCACCACACATCTGGGTTGATGGCGAGAGACGGGTCGGTGGACGCGGATGCAAGGATTTCCGCTGCCGCCTCCCATTCCCCGCGTTTGCGCAGATATTCGGTCCGCATGAATGTGAAAGCGGTCGTCTGCTGGTAGTCCTCCGGCACCGCCGCCATCAGCGATGCCACATCGTTCTGGTTCCGGATCACCGCGGCCCAGGCATCATGCAACGGTGCCATCGCCGCCACTTCCTTAAGCCTCTCGCCGGACCGCACACGTTCTCTTGCCATCATGGAGAAGTATCGACGGGCGTGGTCTTCGGTTGTGAGGATGTCGCCAAACCGCTCCACAACGATGTCTTCGTCGGATGCGGACAGTGGCCGATCAAGCCAGAAAGGCAGAAGCGCAGCGCGGGCCTTCGCCTCTCCACCGGCCCGCAACTGGGTCCGGGCATAGGATGCCGCTAGCGAAAATGTGGGCGGCTCACGATCTGCAAACCGGTCGATGAGACGGAAATCGGCAAACAGCGACCGTTGCGCCAGCCGATCTGCACGCGTTTGCAAGGCATCAGTGCTGGGCCAATCGTTGAGCGTATCGCGCGCCAATTCAAGATCGCGGTCGGTATAGTCGCGGGCTGTGTGGGCCACTGCCCAGATCAGCGTATCGCGCTCGACGGAACCATCAGGCAAATCCGCAATTGCCGCGCGAACCGCTGCGGTATCGCCCTGCGCCAAAGACGCAAAAGCGGCAGCCATCTGTGTCGATTGCACGACGCGTGCACCCTCCACTGCGACCGTGTCATTATTCTGGGTAATGGTCGGAGGACCGGCGCGCAATCGCATGTCTCGCGCGTCGCCTGGCGCAAGCGCTGAGACCTGCGGCACAAACCAATAGCCTGCTGCGCCAACTGTGCACACAGTCACCACAGCCAATCCGCCGAGCACCCATCGATTTCCATATCGCATAGGCCAATGCGCTCCCTAATGCGCAAATCGCTGCCCGCTTCGCGTGGCAGCATTAAGACACACATCACAAGCTGCTTGCCCAATACGCCGCGCGCCCATAATGTGGGCGCAAGAGATAAACACATGGCGTGCGAAAGCGCGCCTTTTTTTCAAGGGGATGCGGCCATGGCCGACTTGTCACGCTTTCGCGGTTCCATGACTGCGCTCGTCACGCCGTTTGATGCAAGCGGCGCGTTCGACGAGGCTGCGTTTCGCAAGCTGGTCGACTATCAACTTGAAAACGGCACAAAGGGCCTTGTCCCCGTCGGCACAACAGGCGAAAGCCCGACGTTGAGCCACGCCGAACACAAGCGCGTCGTGGAAGTCTGCGTCGAGCAGAACGCCGGCCGCGCCGTTGTGATTGCCGGTGCGGGCTCCAACAATACGTCCGAAGCCGTCGACCTTGCGCAACATGCAGAAGGCGCAGGCGCCGATGCCGTGCTGGTCGTGACGCCTTACTACAACAAACCAAACCAACGCGGGCTCTACGCGCACTTTGCAGCGGTTGCCCAAGCGGTGGATATTCCGATCATCATCTACAACATCCCGCCGCGATCGGTGATCGACATGACGCCGGAGACCATGGGCACGTTGACCAAGGATTTCCCCAACATCACCGGCGTTAAAGATGCCACGGCCAAGCTGGACCGGGTTGCTGAAACGCGGTTGTCCTGCGGGTCTGCCTTTGTGCAATTGTCCGGCGAGGACGCGACCGCCTTGGGCTTCAATGCCATGGGCGGGCAGGGATGCATTTCAGTCACCGCCAACATAGCTCCGGCACTGTGTGCAGAGATGCAAGACGCCACGCTTGCTGGCGATTACGCCACCGCGCTCACCCTGCAGGACCGGTTGATGCCGCTGCACCAGGCGGTCTTCGCAGAGGCAGGTGTTGCCGGTGCAAAATACGGCCTTTCGCGCCTTGGCCATATGCAAAATCATCTCCGCTCGCCGATGATGACGGTGGCCGACGAGACCGCGGCGATGATGGATGATGCCATGCGCCATGCTGGTCTCTTGAACTGACGCACGCCGTCAACCACCTCAAACACACCATGGCCCAATCAAAAAAGAAAGCGGACCCGAACCGCAAGCTGGTCGCCGAAAACCGCAAAGCGCGTTTCAACTACGAAATCCTCGAAACCGTCGAAGCTGGCCTGATGCTGCACGGCACTGAGGTGAAGTCGTTGCGCAATGGCGAGGCCAACATCGCCGAAAGCTATGCATCCTACGAGGACGACGAGATGTGGCTCATCAACAGCCACATCCCCGAGTATCTGGAGGCCAACCGCTTCAACCACGAACCGCGCCGTCGCCGAAAGCTGCTGCTCAACAAGCGCGAGATCGTCAAACTGGTGAACGCCACCGACCGCGACGGCATGACAATCGTGCCGCTCAAACTCTACTTCAACGACCGTGGCCGGGCGAAACTGGAACTTGCTGTCGCACGCGGCAAGAAGAACTACGACAAGCGCGAAACCGAGAAAAAGCGCGATTGGCAACGCGACAAGGCGCGGTTGCTGCGCGAGCGTGGCTAGCTGACTACCGCGTCCAGTCTTTTGGCATTTCGCGTGCCTGCTTTGGCCACCAATGCTTGAGCGAATAACGCGCAGCCGCCGCATTATATTCATCAGCTTCTTTCGCGATGCGCTCCACGGCCGGACGCATGTGCACAAACCAATCTTCCTCGGCCGTCGTTTTCGCCATGAAGAAATGACCGCAATCGATCATGTGCATTACGGCGCCCACGTCGGCACTGAAATGCTCGTGCATCGGAAACCAAAGCGGCTGTCCGATGATGGCTTCCTCGCGCTTGTGCTGCGCGATGATTCGCAAAAGCCAGGCCCGAAGGTCGAAGTCTGGGCGGTGGGGCAATTCGGCCAAAGTGGATACCGGCTCGATTTGCAGGCGTGCACCGTCAATGAAAGCGGCAGCGATGTCGCCACACTGGGCATCAAGATCGGCCACCAACTCGAAAATCGCGCTGTGCGATGGCGCACCCAGCGCCACGATCTCTTTTGCGGTCGCCAGCCCGTAAGTTTCACCGAGCATCACGCCAAAAAGATTGCGCATGACGCTGTGTACTGAACGCGCAAGCGGTAGAAGCTCGGTTTGGACGGACCCGTGCGGCACACTTTCAGGCCAATCGGGGTTATCATGGGCTGCCTGATAGATGGCATAGGCCTGATCCATAGCGGTGCTTGTCCCTTTCGGAACGTGTCCGTCAGCCTCTGCCATGGCCAACAGTCTGGCCAGAATATCACTGAGCAAAACGCGCCCGTCGCGCCGCTCCCGCCACAAACGGTGCGCAATTTGCCAAGGCTGCTTGAGGTATTTGGCGCGCCAGTTGGGCAGGCAATCCCACGCGCACTGAACGTCGATTTCGGGCAGTGTTATGCGACCCGCCCGCCAATCCTTCACGCCGCGCAGTGTCTCTTCGATGTGACCGTCGGCGCATGCGATAATGTGGTCGCGCGTCGAGTAGTCATGCACCATCTCGCGAACAGAATTCGGCTTGTAGTCCAACAACGCGTCAAGCTGCGTCAGGAACGCAATGCACAGCGCGCGGTCGTCAAAAATCGTCAGTGACTGGTGTGGCAAGGCCCGAAACGCATCGCGGACGGTTTCATAATCATGATAGCCATCGCCAGAGACCGCGCGGGTAAAGGCATCGAGGTGATCGCTGGTGAAGACAACTTTTTCGCGTGACATCAGTCGCCTTCATCAAAAATCGTGGCAAACATTGCCGCCGTCAGCCGCCCCGTATTCATATTATAGCGCGAGCAATGATAGCTGGCGATGAGTTGTAGATCACCGACACGACTGCGCGCATTGTGACCGAACGGATGATCTGCAATGCGATGGCCCAGGGTTCGCACGGTTGCGTCATGGGCGATTTTGCCGAGCGTGATCACGCGGCGCAGACTGACAAACCGGCGGATCGTGCGAGCGAGATATCGCCGTGTGCATGTGTTGGTCTCCGCGCCGGTCGGGCGGTTTTTCGGTGGCACGCAGCGCACCGCATTCGTGATTGCACAGCCGACCAGATGCATGGATGGGTTCGGCTCTTGGGTGAAATCTCCGCGTGCAAGACCGACTGACTTTAGCGTCGCAAAGAGCGTGTCGCCTGCCGAATCACCGGTGAATGGGACGCCCGTTCGGTTGGCGCCCTTCAATCCTGGCGCAAGACCAATGATGAGCGTCTGGACGGAAGTGTCCCCGTCAAACGGCACCCAGGTCGGCACGGGCGCATTGAACCAATCCGGTTGGCTCTT
>JBCBHR010000039.1:0-9658 GCA_038525365.1 Pseudomonadota bacterium
CCCGAGCCCTTCGATCCTGCGACCGAACAACGGACCTTGCGCGTTTGCGCGCTCGACTTTGAGGTCACGTTGATGTCGGGAGTGATCGACAAGCTCCACCAGGAAGCGCCGGGCATCCGCCTCCAATTTCGCGGTGTCGGCCGCGATGCCGCGATCACCGCGCTAGAGCGGGATGAGGCTGATCTTTGGGTTGGTTTCGCTCGTCAGCTCCCAACGACTTTGGAAAGCGAGCATTTGTTCGATGAGACCTACAAGGTGATCGCCCGCATCGGCCATCCGCGCGTCGGGCAGAGCGCCACAATTGACTTGGACACCTACTGCGACGAACAGCATGTGGTCGCCGCGCCCGGCGGCACGACGGGCGGCATTGTCGACAAGACGCTGCGCACGAAAGGACGCTCACGGACGGTGGCGGTGACGACGACAGGATTTTTGTCAGCACTCGATCTTGTGTCGCGTACCGATCTGATTGCGACCGTTCCAGCCCGCCTTGCGCTCGCGCATGCGCAAAATTTCAGACTTTTGCTCGCCGACCCGCCTGTCACACCGCGACCGTTTTCCGTCTCAGCGACATGGCACAGGCGCGCAAGCGGTGACCGTGCTGTTGCCTGGTTTGTCGAGCGGGTTCGGGACGCATTTCACTAAGGCTGCAAGTCTGCAAAAAGCCCCGCGCATCACACGCGTAAGCCGCTTCCGGCCAAAAATCACGCCTGTCCGATCAGCAATCCCGCTGCCAGCACAAGCACCCCACCGAGGACCACTTGGAAAATCGCGCGGGCCCAGGGAGTTTCCATGTATTTGTTCTGGATCCACGTGATTGCCCATAACTCGACGAAGACGACGATGATCGCGATGATCGTTGCCGTCCAGAAGTGCGGGATCAGATAGGGTAGGGCGTGGCCAAGGCCCCCAATGGTTGTCATAATGCCGGTCGCCAGCCCGCGCTTGATGGGCGAGCCCCGCCCGGAGATCACACCGTCGTCCGACGCAACTTCCGTAAAGCCCATGGAAATGCCTGCACCAACCGAGGCCGCAAGGCCGACGAGAAATGTGGTCCACGTATCCTGCGTGGCAAACGCCACGGCAAAGATCGGCGCCAGCGTGGAGACCGACCCGTCCATGAGGCCAGCAAGGCCCGGCTGCACATAAGTCAGGATGAACTGACGGCGTTCAGCCATCTCCTCTTCATCCTTGACGTCGTCGGGTGTGTGCTTGGCTTCCAACTCTTTGGCGGTCATCTCATGGCCAGCTTCAGCAATCGCCAATTGGCCCAACAATTCGCGCGTGTCTGCGTCCGTCACTTGGCCTGCCGCGCGCAGATAAAAGCGGTGCGCCTGGCGCTCCATTTCGGCAGCCTGCTCGCGGATTTTTTCAACTCCTTGCGTTTTGACCAGCCAATCGGCCTTGCGGTCATAGTAGCCGCGTACGTGCTCGCGCCGGATCAGCGGAATGCGCTCGCCAAAGCGCTCCTTGTGCAAAGCGATCAACCGCGAACGGTGCCCGTCCTCTTCCTTGGCCATTTCGTCAAAGATCTTGGCGGACGCTGGAAACTCGTCGCGAAGATTGTCCGCATAGGACAGATATATGCGTGCGTCGTCCTCTTCTGACGAGATTGCCAGCGCCAGAATTTCCTGTTCCGACAGGGATGTGAAATCGCGCCGCGATGACGGCATGAGTGAGAAAAACATGAGACCCCTTGTTTAGAACAATTCTAAATTTATGCCATTACCTCCGGCGGTCAACGGCTAATGTGTGGATCACGGCATGATGACATTGCAGCGAAATTGCGCTTGATTTGTTGACGCCCGGCGTCGGCTGGCCATGATCCAAGTCATGACGCAAGGACGCGACACAATATTGGATCGGATCGGCCACTGGATGGCGACGCGGCTGGAGAAGGAGACCTCCGGCTATAAGCCGTACACGCCGTCCGATCCGGCAACGCTCTACCGCACGCTGGAGCCGGGCGATGTTTTGCTCGTTGAGGGCAATCGCAAGGTCTCCGCCGCCATCAAGTATCTGACCCAATCGACCTGGAGCCACGCGGCGCTTTATGTGGGTGACGAGTTTGACGAGCCGACCGATGAGGGGTTTTGCAAGCGGCTCGTTGAAGTCAATCTGGGCACCGGGTGCACGGCTGAACCGCTGGAAAAATATGAGACCTACAACACGCGCATCTGCCGTCCAAAGGGCCTGACACCTGCTGATCGGCGCACGGTGATTGACTACGCAAAAAGCCAGATTGGCATCAAATACGACAACAAGAACATCATCGACATGCTGCGCTATTTCCTGCCGACGCCGCCCGTTCCTGTGCGTTGGCGCCGCCGCATGATCCAATTCGGCTCCGGCGATCCGACGCGAGCAATATGCTCCACCATGATCGCACTGGCGTTTCAAAGTGTGCGCTATCCGATTTTGCCGGAAGTGACCCGCGCGCCCGGCCGCATGCGTGCGGTGTCGGATTACTCGCGTCGCGAGATACTGCACATCCGACACTTCTCGCTGTTCACACCGCGCGATTTTGATCTTTCGCCCTATTTCGAGATCGTCAAACCAACGCTTGCGTTCGGCTTTGACTACAAGACCCTCGTCTGGGCCAAGTCACCCAAACCGCTGGACGGTGACGCCGCGCCGGAATTGATGACGCCGGACGCTGAACCCGTTGCAATAGACCGCGCCAAGTCTGTTGAGTAACCGGAGCAATCAAGCGATGCCGACAACGGCGACCGACCGCTCGACACTCCAGTAAAGCGCGACGCCAGCGATCGCAAAGAGCGCCGTCTGCCGCGCAAAGTCCGGTGCCCGCGTGCCCAGGAAGCGCAAGCCCGCCATGCCGACGAGGACCGCGGCGATGATCGCCAATTGACCGATCTCGATGCCGACATTGAATGCGAAAAGTGACGGGATGAGTTGCGCCGATTGTGGAGAAAGAATTTCAGACAACACGAACGCAAAGCCCATGCCGTGCAGCAAGCCGACGCCCGCCAGTATGGCCGGATGGTCCATGCGCCGCCGCAGCGCGCACCACGCCGCATAAAGCACGGTGATTGCAATCAACGCTTCAACCGCGGGGATGAACCAGTCACCGCTCGGCACATAACCGAGAAAGCTCGTCACCAGCGTGACCGAGTGGCCAAGCGTGAACGCCGTGACCAACCATAGAAGCCGCCGCGTCTGCGTAACCGCCAGCGCCATGCAGACGACGAGGAACACGTGGTCAAGGCCTTTGACGATGTGCAGCACACCCTGCCATGTGAAATTGGTGAGCGTGCGCCACAGCGATCCATCCATCGCAACTCCCGCTTGCAACTGACCGTCAACGGCCAGTTCGCGCATCGTCGCAAAGCGCTCATCGATGATGTGATTGTCGATGCTGACATTTGGCGGCAATTCAATCACCGGGAGCGGATTGGAAACGTGAAGCTCAGCCTGCGCTGCGATATCCGGATAGACGGTGCGGGCCACGATGATTGCATCGCCAAACACCGGATCGAGTCCCGGCGCGATATCGCCTTCCAATAATGCCGCGATGTCAGCGGCCGAGGCAGGCCGGGTCGCTGGTCGCTTGAGGATCACACGCAATTCGGTGTCACCGGCCGCAATCCGTTCTGCGCCAGTGCGCACATCAAGCGCATTAGCGACACGCGCCGCCAAAACATCAGGCGCAGCCCGCACAGCATCGGAGGTGATGCGATAACGGGCGCCAGCGCCGGTTTGTTCAAGCCGGAGATAGGGCGACGCAAGCGGACTTTGCGCATTGCGCGCCCGTGCGATTTCGTCGGCAAAAACCAACGGTGCTGGCGTGAAGGTATAGACGATGAGCGCGCCACCGCCGGGTCCATCCTCAAACGCGATCACGCGTTGTTGCGCACCTTGCGAAAAGTGCGCGTGTGCAGCGCCAGTCCCCGTCGCCAACGCAAGCAGAAGAATACACGCAAAACGAATGAACACGGACATCACCAAATCCCGACCAGTCAGCGCAGAAGACAAGAGCCACGCGCGCCCGTGGAGGCGCGCGTGTTGATCCAACTCAGTTGGCAAAGTTCTCTTCGTTCCACTCCATCATCGGCAGTTCTTCGACCACTTCGAAGGCCAGTTGATGTTCAAACGTGCGCCCGTAACGGTCCGTCGTTTTGACCTCCAGCGTATGAGCGCCCACCGGCAATGCCGACGGCAGGTCCGCGCGCCACAGATGGATGGAGTTGTCGGTCAACATCCAACGTTGGAATGGCCCGGCAACGCCGACCCATTCGGTGCCCTGCCATGTGCGGTAACCGGCTGTCTCATCACCACCGGAATAGGAACGAACCGCAATGCGACCGTTGGTGGACTGTTTGGCGAGTGCCAGCGGATCAGCAAATTCGACGCCACGTTTTTTGCTCTCTCCTTCGCCCTGCTGGGTGCGCTCCGCCTGGATCGCCGCGCCTCCATTGATGGAGACGGAAACCGTGCTGTCCTTCGAGCCGTTCCAGACATTGACCGCGACCCAAGTCCCGTCTGCAAGGTCTTCCAGGGTAACCATGTTCATGTCGCCAAGATCGTTGATAGTGACCGGCGGCAACACGTCAGAGGGTGTTCCATAAAGTTCAGCATAGGCGATGATCGCCTCTGCCCAGTCGCGAAAACGCGGCGTGCTGAAAGACGCGTGCATTTGCTCTTCTGGCGCGTAGTCGAAGGTGTTGTAGGTATCGACATAGTCGGAACCATCAAACTCAAGCTCATAATAGCCGCGTGGTGATCCAAGGCGCTGTGTGCCGTGGGGCACGCCTGCATTATTGAGGTCACCCGCCCACCATGAGCCGGAAACGCCACCGGTCACAATCTGGTGGAACGGCGCGGAGACAACACCGGTGTTTGCTTCCCAGCCCTGATAGTCCTCTCCGGGCAGAATGTTCTCCGTTGTGTGCGTGTGACCAGATAGGCCAAGCGCGGGGCGGTCACCGATGATCTCGGCAAGCTCTGCAAAATTGTCAGTCTGGTGCTTGGCGGCCGTGTTGTCGGTAAACGTCTGGAACGGGATGTGAGCGCTGACGACGATCAGCTTGTCTTCGGGCACATTGGCCAGATCGTTGCGCAGCCATTCCAGTTGACGCTCATGGATGACGCCATTGTAGGTCGGGCTGCGTGACGGATCGCAAAACGCGTGATCGTCAACGCCGTTACACGGGTAGCGAACATTGTCGAGCGTCACGAAATGCACATTGCCGATGTCGAATGAATAGTATTCCGGACCCCACTCGCGGCGGAATGTATCAAAGGAATCCGCATCCGTTTCGGCGTCGAAGTCAATGTCGTGGTTGCCGCCCACATAATATTGCGGCACGCCGCCCTGCGCGATGATCTTTTTGAAGCGCGGGAAAAGCGACAGGTCGTCGCCCATCACATCGCCCGCAAACAACAGGCATTCGGTCTCGGAGAGATCGCGGGTCACCAGCATCTTGCCCACCGTCTCCCGCACATAGCCGATCTCACGGTTTGAGTATGGCTGCGTGTCACCAAAGATGAGGCAATTAAATTGATCACCGGAACCGTCGGCGATCAGCGGAAAGTTGACCGCCGCTGGCAAATCGCCGGTCGGCTCAATGCCGCCAAAGCGAAGGTCCGGCGAACCGGCAACTTTGTGGACGTAGTTGAACTGAGGAACCATGTCTTCATCCACCGGTGTGGTGTGCCCGGCAGGCTTCGTGATGAACAGGTTCATGTCATCGTAGGCGGGCAGTTCATAGGTGCCGTCTTCTCCGGTCAGCACTACTTCGCGCCCGTTGGAAACCTGAACGCCCGCGACGCCCTGTTCGCCGTCATCAAGCACGCTGTTGCGATTGGCATCGATGAAGACGGTCCCTGTCGCGGTGGTCGGCGCCGCGTCGCCTGCGCCCGCGCGGATGACTTCAACCGAGCCGATATAATTCGCGTCCTTGGCCATCGCCATCGTCGTCGCCGCCGACATGGTTGAGCATGCCAGGCATGCCAGAGTGAGTGTGTGCAAACGCATCGTGATGTCTCCGTAAATCTCTTTCGGCCACCTGCCGCGCCCCGACCATCAAACGCACGCATGACACGCCGATTGACGCCACATGAATTTTTGGTGGTGTTTTGGTGACAGCGCAAGCGCGGTTGTGGATGGGGGGTCAGGGTCGCGCGCGGCGCGCGGGTGCCCAAGTTCCCTAACCCTGCGCCAAATTCTCCGCTAGGCGGCTCGGGCAAACGCGCTTATATCGGGCGCATGACACAGACGCCGCTTTCCCACATCCGCAACTTTTCCATCGTCGCGCATATCGACCATGGCAAGTCGACACTCGCCGACCGTCTCATCCAGATGACCGGATCGTTGGAGCTGCGCGAGATGAAGGATCAGGTGCTCGATGCGATGGACATTGAGCGCGAGCGCGGCATCACGATCAAGGCCAACACGGTGCGCCTCGAATATGACGCCAAGGACGGTGAGCATTATGTGCTCAACCTGATCGACACGCCCGGCCACGTCGATTTTGCCTATGAGGTTTCGCGCTCGCTTGCCGCCTGCGAAGGTTCGCTTCTGGTGGTGGACGCGTCGCAAGGCGTGGAGGCGCAGACGCTCGCCAATGTCTATCAGGCCATTGATAATGACCACGAGATCGTGCCCGTCCTGAACAAGGTGGACCTGCCCGCCGCCGACGTCGAACGCGTGTCAGAGCAGATCGAAGAGGTCATCGGCATCGACGCCTCAGAGGCCGTGCACATCTCCGCAAAAACGGGTCTGGGCGTCGAAGATGTGCTCGAAGCCATCGTCACGCGCCTGCCTGCGCCCACCCAGGGCGACCGCGATGCACCGCTCAAGGCGCTGCTGGTGGATTCATGGTATGACGCCTATCTCGGCGTCGTGGTGCTGGTGCGCATCATCGACGGCACCATGAAGAAGGGCCAGACCATCCGCATGATGGGCACCGGCGCGAAATACGCAGTCGACCGTGTCGGCGTGCTGACCCCGAAACTCGTCACCATGCCGGACCTCGGCCCCGGCGAACTGGGTGTGTTCACAGCCTCGATCAAGGAAGTCGCGGACACGCGCGTGGGCGACACGATCACCGAGGACAAAAAGCCGACCGAAGACATGCTGGAAGGCTTCAAGCCTGCGCAGCCGGTCGTGTTCTGCGGCCTGTTCCCGGTTGATGCCGACGACTTTGAGGACTTGCGCGCCGCCATGGGCAAGCTGCGGCTCAACGATGCGAGCTTTTCCTTCGAGATGGAAACATCCGCTGCGCTCGGCTTCGGCTTCCGCTGCGGATTTTTGGGCCTGTTGCATCTGGAGATCATTCAGGAGCGCCTGAGCCGCGAGTTCAACCTCGAGCTCATCGCGACCGCCCCGTCTGTCGTCTACAAGATGAACCTGACCGATGGCACCTCGGTTGATATGCACAACCCCGCCGATATGCCCGATATTGTAAAAATCCGCGATATTGAGGAGCCGTGGATCAAGGCCTCCATCATGACGCCGGACGATTATCTGGGCGCGATTTTGCAATTGTGCCAAGAGCGCCGCGGCATCCAGACGGGCCTGTCCTATGTCGGCAGCCGTGCGCTGGTGGAATATGAACTGCCGCTCAACGAGGTGGTTTTTGATTTCTACGACCGGCTGAAATCCATCTCAAAGGGGTATGCGAGCTTCGATTACACGCTGGCCGACTATCGCGAGGGCGATCTTGTGAAGATGGCGATCCTTGTCAACGAGGAACCCGTCGACGCGCTCTCCATCCTGGTTCACCGCTCCGGCTCCGAAAAACGCGGCCGCCAAATGTGCGAAAAGCTCAAGGACCTCATCCCGCGCCACATGTTCAAGATCCCGATCCAGGCGGCCATCGGCGGCAAGGTCATCGCCCGCGAGACGATCAGCGCCATGCGCAAAGACGTAACCGCCAAATGCTACGGCGGCGACGCCACGCGCAAAAGAAAGCTCCTCGACAAGCAAAAAGAGGGCAAAAAGAAAATGCGCCAGTTCGGTCGCGTCGAGATCCCGCAGGAGGCGTTTATTCAGGTGCTGAAGGTGGACTCTTAATAGTCAAACGAGCCCCCGTTTTTTAGTCGTCCCGTGCCAACCCAGTGAGACCCGGAACCCTTTCCGTGAAATTGCCGCTCGGCACACATTCTGCAAGCATCGTGTCCTGCAAGTATCGTGTCCTGCAAGCGTCGTGTCGGTCACTGGCACCACGGCATGGGTCCCGGCTCAAGGCCGGGATGACTAAGTAGAGGATTGGCCGCGCGCTTCACATGGCCTTGATGACGAGCCGGAGTGTAGATGCCTCCCCTCGATTAGTCATCCCGGGCGGCTAAAGGCCGACCCGGGACCCATTCCGTGAAGTGGCCAGCCATCGCCGTCACCAAGAACCCCGGCTTGTCGCACAAGCCCTAACGATTTGAGCGCCATGCCGAGGTCTCCCTCCCACGTTTACGGGGGAGCGCTTGCCCGCCGGGTGCGGCGGCCATGGGGATGCGCTGAGTGAAACCCGCCAAAAGCCATTAAGCCCTTTCGACAATCGCGGGCAGCAGTGTTTCAAACTGCAACAAAAGCTCGGCGTAATCATCCTCGGCCACCAATTGGCGCGCTTCGCGCAGGCCAGCCCAGCGGCGTTCGCGGGCGCCCATTTCCTGCCACTTCTTGGATGTGGACTTCGCCAGCATTGGAAAAAACGTCACCGGCACATGCTCAAAACCGTCTTCGAACTGCCGCTCAATGAGCACCGTCATGGGGAAGTCGGTGATCAGCTTGCCCTTCACGCCGGCCTCTTCGAGCGCCTCGCGGATCGCGGTTTTGGTGTGCGGCTCGTCGGCTTCGACCATGCCTTTGGGCAATATCCAGCGCTTTCGCGTCATCGAGGTGATCAGAAGCACCTCAACGGACGTGAACTTGGAGCCGGTAAAACGAAACGGAATTGCGCCTGCGCGGTGCATGCATTCCCCCAGTTGGGCAAGGCTAACATGGACGGTCGGCGGGCAAAACCGGCTCATTCAATTTGCGGGCACCGGTGCAACCGAATGTTCACCACGAGCCACGGCTTTCACGATTTAGGCTTTGGAAACCCTGTTCTTTAAGCGGGTTGCAGTGCGGCTCGCGTAATGTCGCTCTCACTGATCGAGGGAAACACCTTGGCGGTAGGTGCTGTTAATTAACGAGTATAGGAGCTCATCATGTTTGCACGTTTTCTTAAAGACGAGTCTGGCGCAACGGCTATCGAATACGGCCTGATCGCTGCTCTGATCGCACTCGCAATCGTTGCTGGTGCAACTGCACTTGGTTCGTCCCTGGACGCCAAGTTCACAGAGATCTCTTCCAAGCTGTAATCGGAAGAGCGTTTCGAACGCTTAAAAAGGCCCGTCTCGCACATCGCGGGGCGGGTCTTTTCACGTGTGCGTTTTCAAGAGGTCTCCCAAACCTCTCGACGGAAAATCAGAATGCTTCAAATTGTAGTAAAGCGCACAACCAAAGGTTCACCACAAAGCACAAGCAAGCCAATTTAAGATTTGGAAACCGTGTTTTTTAAGTGGATAGCAGCAAGCAGGTTGTATTTTCTGCCCATCGATTGAGGGAAACACCTTGACGATAAGTGCTGTTAATTAACGAGTATAGGAGCTCATCATGTTTGCACGTTTTCTTAAAGACGAGTCTGGCGCAACGGCTATC
>JBCBHR010000040.1:0-9591 GCA_038525365.1 Pseudomonadota bacterium
GATCAGCCTGCTGCGCACTTAGCTGCGCGCGCTGGTCCGTCAGGCGTGAAACAAGCGGCGATGCGATGACATCAGGCAATGTGTCAAGTGCCGCACCGGCACTCAGCGCTGTCTCAAGGCTGCGCACGCGCGCGTTCAGCGAAGAACGGTCGGCGCGCACGCCGGAAAGCTGCGTCGAAAGCTCAGACAATTGCTGTGTGGCGAGCACCTCGTCATTTTGACCGAGGAACAATCCATTGGCGGACCGGAAATCTTCGACGCGCTCCTCTGCAGTGCGCACGCTTTGGCGCAGCGCTTCGATCTCGGCTTCAAGGAACCGACTTGCGTCTCCAGTGCTCTCAAGCCGCGCGCGCCCTTCCAAGTCGACATAGGCTTGCGCCAAAGCATTGGGGAAACGCGAGGCGAGGTCCGCCGAAGCAGACGTAAACTCAATGACGATGACGCGTGAATCTTGAACGGCGTAGACTTCAAGCTTCTCACGCACGGCTGCGAGCACGCGCGCTTCAACCGGCACCTCTTTCGGATCGCGCATGAAGCCGAAGGTGATCAAAGCTTCCTTGAAGATCGAAGAACCTTTCGTCTCGTCGAACTCCGCGAAATTTGCCAACTGAATCTCTTCTGCGACACGCGCCAGCAGGTCAGTAGATGTGATGATTTCGACTTGGCTGGCAACGCTTTCCAGATCAACGGCGTTGGAGACGGGCGCATTGTCGTCCTGCGGGCGTGTGAAGAAAGTCTCGTTCTCCTCGATCACCACGCGGCTGTCTGCTCGGTAGCTCGGCGTCATTGCCGCAAACGCAAAGGCCGCTAGCACTCCAACGAGGATCGATACGAGCAGGATCTTCCATTTGTCACGCCACAAAGCACCAAACAGGCGCGCGATATCGATATCGGCATCCGACGAACTGGTCCGTGACGCACTCATGGGCATTATCCTGACAAACGCATACTCGACACGCCGTACGGTAAATGCTTATGGTAACCACCGGGTAAATGACCAAAGCCGCCTCACTTGCCTGAGCGACGACTCTGAACAGCGTACTTTTACCGGCCATTAACCCTAACGGGCCGATAACATCTGGCAGGATAACTGTGGTTGCCGGTCCATGTTCGCGTTCAATGCATTTGCAAAAGCCCTCTGCGTCGCCGCCATTGTTGGCAGCGTTTCGGCATGCGGCGGTTATCGGCCTGCCCCGTCGGCTTTCCACGAAATCATCAACCAGCCCTATCTTTTGGATGCCGGAGACACGGTGCGCGTGACCGTGTTTGACCAAGGCGACCTGACCAACACCTATGCCGTTGATCAGTCCGGCTACATTTCATTTCCGCTTGTTGGCCAAGTGCCGGCCCGTGGCCGGACGGTCCAGCAGATGGAGTCGGCGCTCGCGCAGTCGTTGCGCAACGGCTTCCTGCGCGATCCGGATGTTGCCGTCGAAGTCGCGACCTATCGACCAATCTTCATCATGGGTGAAGTGGGCGCTGCTGGCCAATACGCCTATTCGCCGGGCATGACTGTTCAAAATGCCATCGCGTCTGCTGGTGGATTTACGGTTCGCGCCAACCAGGCCAACGCCGATATCACGCGCCAGATCAATGGTGAGATCATGACCGGTCGCGTGTTGATCTCTGATCCGATCATGCCAGGCGACACCATCTACGTCCGCGAACGAGCGTTTTAGGGGCGCGCGCGTGGCGGGCGGCAGACTTCGCATCGTCCACGTCATCCGTGCACCCATGGGCGGCGTTTTTCGCCATGTGCGTGATCTTGCGCTTCAACACACGCAATCCAGACATGATGTCGGCCTCATTTGCGATGCCGAAGGCACGCCGGGTTACTCAGAAGCCGGTCTCAAACAGCTTGATATCCATTTGTCCCTTGGCGTCCACCGCGTTCCGATGGCGCGCTCGGTCGGCGTCTCCGACATTGCATCAGGTCGCAGAGTGTTGGCGACACTGAAGAAACTGAAGCCCGACATCGTACATGGCCACGGCGCAAAAGGCGGCGTCTACGCCCGTGCCGTCGGCGGTTTGGCGGGCAGTCGGGAGCGGCGTGTCGCCCGCTTTTATTCACCCCACGGCGGAAGCCTGCACTTCGATCCCGCGTCACGCTCCGGCAAACTCTACTTCATGGTCGAACGCATGCTGGAAAGCCGCACTGACACGCTTATGTTCGTGGCGCGCTTTGAAGAAGAGACCTACACAGCCAAGATTGGCGCGCCGTCCTGCGAAACGCGGTTGATTTACAATGGTTTGGCCAAGAACGAGTTTCTTGATGTCGAGACGGCCAAAGACGCGGCGGACTTCCTGTTTATCGGCGAGATGCGCGACCTTAAAGGCTATGATCTGGTGATCGAAGCAACCAAGGCCTTGCGGGCCAACGGCTATGAGCGGTTGAAGATCCTCATGGTCGGCAGTGGCCCGGAAGAAGCAGACGCTGACCGGCTAATCGGCGATGCCAATCTGGATGACGCCATCACGCGCCATGGGCCGATGCCCGCGCGCGATGCGTTCGCAAAGGCGCGCTGCGTGGTCATGCCATCGCGCGCCGAAGCCATGCCCTACATCGTTCTAGAAGCGTTGGCGGCGGGAAAACCGCTGATCGCAAGCAAAGTCGGCGGCATACCGGAGATATTCGAGGACAACACCGACGCGCTCATCACCCCCAATGCGGCAAGTCTGGAAGCGGCGATGCAAACCTTCCTCGATGATCCAGACAGCCTTGCCCGCAAAATGCCATCCAAAGCGCAGTTGCGTTCGCGCTTTTCAGTCGAAGTGATGGCGGAAGCAGCCCTGAACGCATACCGCGCCGCACTCGCGCAAGACGTGTAGTTCCGTGCAGGTTGAAAAGCTTTCTTAAACTTACACAGTTACGCTTGGCGGATGTGTGCGTGCGGGCGAAAGCATGAATGAAATCGATCCATCTGCGCGGTTTTCACCGTCGAAAGTGAAGGAATACACCGCTGGCGATGAGTTGGTGGTGAAGGACACACCGCTTGCGCCGCTGGCGGAGCGCATCGCCGCAGAATATCGCCTCGACACGGTTTCGCCCTCGATGGTCAGCGGCTTGATGCGGCTTGGTGAGATCGGCCTGATCACCGCGATCGGCATTTTGATCATGTTCACCTATGTCGGCGTCGGCCCGATTGTGCCATGGCGCTACGTCTTTGTGTCGCTCGCCGGTGCAACGCTTTACATGGTGTTTGCTGAAATTCTCGACACCTACACCATTCGTGCAATTCGAAACACGACGCCCAACATTCCGCGCATCGGTATGGCGATGGTCGCCGTCTTTTCCTCGCTCGCACTGCTGGCTTTCTTTGCAAAGGTGTCGGAAGACTACAGCCGCGTCTGGTTCGGCTCGTGGTTTCTGGGCTCGCTTGCCGCACTCCTCGTTTTGCGGATCATCATGAACTGGCGCGTCCGTCGCTGGGCCCGCAACGGCACGATTGAGCGCCGCGCGGTCATTGTCGGCGGCGGTGACAACGCAGAAAAGCTGATCCGGGCGCTGGAGCGCCAGCCGGACAATGATATCCGCATCTGTGGCGTGTTCGACGATCGCGCGGACGACCGTTCACCACCAATCGTTGCCGGATATCCAAAGCTCGGCAACATCGAGCAACTGGTCTCTTTCACCCGCCGCGCACGCATCGGCATGTTAATCGTTTCGCTGCCGCTGACGGCAGAAGACCGTGTGCTGCGAATGCTGAAAAAGCTATGGGTTTTGCCGGTCGATATCCGCCTGTCGGCGCATGCGCACCGGCTGCGCTTCCGGCCACGCACCTACTCCTACGTGGGCGCGGTGCCGATGTTTGACATCTTTGACCGGCCAATCCGCGATTGGGATTCGGTCGCCAAGCGCATCTTCGACATCGTCTTCTCAGTGTTCTTCATCATCACGCTCTCGCCAATCATGCTCGCCGCCGCGATTGCCGTGAAGGTCACGTCCAAGGGCCCGGTCTTCTTTGTCCAGAAGCGTCACGGCTTTAACAATGAGACAATTCACGTCATCAAGTTCCGGTCGATGTACACCGAACAGCAGGACCTTACGGCACGCAACGCGGTGACCAAGAACGATCCGCGCGTGACACCGGTCGGACGGTTTATCCGCAAGACGTCCATTGATGAGTTACCGCAGTTCTTCAACGCGCTTCGCGGCGATCTTTCGCTCGTCGGCCCGCGCCCGCACGCCATGCACGCACAGACGCGTGACAAGCTCTATGGCGAAGTCGTCGATGGCTATTTTGCCCGCCACCGTGTCAAGCCCGGCGTCACCGGCTGGGCGCAGATCAATGGCTGGCGCGGTGAAATTGATGCGGACGAAAAGATCAAGAAACGCACCGAGTTCGATCTCTACTACATCGAAAACTGGACGCTGTTGTTTGATCTCAAGATCCTGTTTCTTACCCCCTTCCGGCTCCTGAACACGGAAAATGCATATTGAGCGGCGCAGCCGTCACGATTGATCCCATCGCCAAAAACCGTGCGTTGGCAGCCGCTGCCGCAGCTGCGGCGCTTTGGTTTGGTGCGTTTCTGTCCGGCTTCGTGATCAACGAGCCTGCGCCATACGAACTTTACATGGCAGCGCTCATTCCGGTCTGGGCGCTGTTTGGTCTGCGCATCCCACGTGCGATCCTGCCATTGGTCGCGTTGCTGATCGTGTTCAACGTCGGCGGTGTGATCTCGCTGATGACCATGGCCGACATGGGCAGCCGCCTCATTTATGTGGCGGTCTCGTTTTTCCTCGCATTCACCTCAATCTTCTTTGCGGCGGTCATCGGCGCCGACGATCGACGGTTGAATGTGCTGATGAATGGTTATCTGGCTGCCGCGCTCTTAAGCGCGATGGCAGGTATCCTCGGCTATTTGGGGCTCATCCCCGGCGGCGAGATGTTCACGCTTTTGGGTCGTGCACGCGGCGTCTTCGAAGACCCGAACGTCTTTGCACCATTCCTCATCCTGCCAACGCTCTGGTGCATGTATCAGGTGATGACCAAGCCGCTGGCGGGTGCCCTGCCCCGCTTGGTCATGTTGCTTGTTCTGGTGATGGGTGTGTTCCTGTCGTTCTCGCGCGCAGGCTGGGGCATGCTTGTCATCTGCACCTTCATGCTTGCGGTGCTGGCGCTCACCACAGATCGATCCGGTGCCTTCCGGCTGCGCGTTGCGGTGATGGCCGTTGTGGCCATCTCGGTGGTTATCGCGACGCTTATAATTGCGCTGCAATTTGAGGCCGTACGTGACGTTTTCGTAGACCGCGCGCAATTGGTGCAAAGCTATGATGGTGCGCGTGAAGGCCGGTTTGCGCGCCATTGGACGGGGCTCATGATGGCACTGGAGCATCCGTTTGGTATCGGGCCATTGGAGTTTGGCGTCCTCTTCGGCGAGGACACGCACAACATTTGGCTCAAGGCGCTGTTTGATTATTCCTGGCTCGGCTTCTTCGCCTATGTGCTGTTGGTCTTTTGGACAATCGGCCTGGGACTGCGCTTCATGTTCCGCCAACGTCCATGGCAAGGCATCATGATCTGCGCCTGGGTCGCGTTCGTCGGCCACACGATCATCGGCTATGTGATCGACACCGACCACTGGCGCCATTTCTTCCTGATCCTCGGCATCCTCTGGGGCTGTTATGCCCTTGAGTTCCAGCGCCGAACGCCGGAACGATAGGCATTTTGCCTTTAACCCTCCGGTTAAATCGCTGTTTCCGCTACGACAATAGTGTTTGACAGTCACTCCATCGAGGCCCACAAGCGAACTAACATACCGTTAAGTAATTTGATTGCCTGGGGGAAATACCATGTCACGGTCCGGAAACCGCAACGATCCACGCGTTTTTGAAACGCCGAAATTCGACGCCTTTGAGGGCACTTCACGTGGAGACAAGTACGAAGCGGATGCGCCGTTCAAAACAGATTGGGTTTCATCATCGGGAGGCGATGATCGGATCGCAACGCGCGGCGGCGACGACCGCATCTTCCTGGGAAGTGGCGATGATAGTGCTTCCCCGGGCTCCGGTTCAGACTACGTCAATGGCGGCCCGGGCGATGATATGTTCTTCAATTCCTCAGGCCGCGACAATGCGCGGATAGAAATAGAAAACGCAGAGATCAATCTGAGCGATCTCATCATCACCGACGGGAACGGCGGAGGCTCCTTACCTTTTCCAATCGATGTCTTTGACGACGATTTCTACGACGGCCGCCAAGGCTTTGATACGGTCGTCTACCGCGGCTCGTTTGACGACTTTGACATCGAACTGATCAGCGACCCTTGGCAGACGCCGATCTACCGTGTGACACGCTTCGAAGGCGATGACCGGTACGAAAACGGAAGCGCACGGATCCAGGCGATCACTGATGGTGGGTACAATGGCGACAATGGTGATCATCAGGGCGGAGGCGAGCAGCCGCGCCTGATCCTTGAGGTTGACCTGCTTCGCAACATTGAGGCGATTGTCTTCGATGAGGGCACGCTTTTGCTCGGTCAGGAAAACGCGCCAATCGCAACCGACGACTTCATCACATTCCTTGAAGACTTTGAGGTCGTGAACACCGGGTTGCAGTCGTTCCTGCTGGAGAACGATATCGATTTCGATGGCGATGCCTTTGAAGTGGTCTCCATTGATGAGGTGACTGAAGCCGGGATTTTGATTGAACCGGGCTTTATTCCAGAAATTCCAACAGCGCCTCCGGGCTACGGATATGACCAAGCCGACTTCAAGTCGCACTCGGAAGACAAGGCCTTCACGTCTCTGACGTTCCTCAACAACAACGACATCTTCGGATCGCTGGGTGCGGGCGATGTGTTCACCGACAGCTTCACCTACACCATCGAAGACGAGACCGGATTGCAGAGCACCGGCACAGTCTTCATTGATGTCCTCGGTAGCAATGACGGCCCGCAGCTGTTCATCGAGGATGAGTACGAAGTTGATGAAGGCTTCAACGGCATCGTGTTCACCGCGTTCGCTGGCGATGTCGAGAATGACGTGATCACCTATTCGCTCGAGGGCGATGATGCGTCGCTCTTCACGATCGACCCGCAGACAGGTGAGGTTAGCTTCATCACTCCGCCGGACGTGTCCTGCGACATCAAAGACGATTTTGAATTCGGCACTGCATTACTGACGGTCGAGCCGCTTCAACCGGAAATCGTACAAAACGAAGACGGATCGATCTCGATCAGCATCGGTTCACCCGTCGCCACCGAGAGTTCCGCGGTGCAGGAGTATGTCGAGGACAAGGAGTACGACGAAGAAATATGCTTTGAGACATTCGACATCACTGTAGTCGCCAGCGACGGGGTCGATGAAGACCGGCAGGATGTGGTTGTCACGGTCAACGACAGTGGTCTTCCCGACCTTCCGCCAGCGATCATTACGGAGATCCACTACGACAACACCGGAACTGACGTCGGCGAGTTCTTCGAAATTCGATTTGATACCGACCAGACCGACACGGTAAGTTTTGCTTTTTACAACGGCGCGACCGGACAGGAATACACAATTGACAGAGACTTCGGTTTTCCCGGCGGGTTCACTCAAGTCGATAATTTCGTTTACGTTGCAGTGGGCTTAAACACAAACGGCCTACAAAACGGTTCACCCGACGGTATTGCGCTTTTTGATGGCTTTTCTGATGTAAACGGCCCGTTGTTGCAGTTCATTTCATATGAAGGAACGTTTACCGCGATCGGCGGCAGGGCAGACGGCATAACGTCAACGGATATCGGCGTATCGCAAGACTCAAGCACGCCGGTAGGGTCATCCCTTCAGTTGGATGAAGAAACACTGGAGTGGTATCGCACGGACGGTTTCAACACTGCCGGTGCACCCAACCGCCGCCCAGGCGAAGGTTTTGACGGCCCAGTCCGCATCAATGAGTTCCACTATGACAATGGCGGGACCGACGTCGGCGAGTTCATCGAAATCCGCGCGAAAAAAGGTTTCGATATCAGCGAAGTTTCGGTCCAACTCTATAATGGCGCCAACGGAACACCCTATGGCGACGAGTTGCTGTTGTCGGACGGGGTGATGACCAGCGACGATGACTTCGACTATTATGTCTTCGAGTTGGAAACCAACGGCCTGCAGAATGGCTCGCCCGACGGTATCGCGTTGCTCGGAGACGGCGATGTCGTTGAATTTTTCTCCTATGAAGGTGCTTTTGTTGCCGATGGCGGCCCAGCTGATGGGGAGACTTCCGTTGATGTGGGTGTCTCCGAACCGAGCAACACACCAGTTGGCTTCTCGCTACAGCGCAACGCTGACGGTACATGGCGTGAAGCAGAAGAGAACACGAAAAGCGAAGCCAATGATCCAGACGACAGCCCGGCCCAAAACCTACTGATTTCTGAGATACAGGGCGATGGCGCTACGTCGGATTTCGAGGGCAAGCTTGTTACCGTCACAGCCATTGTTGTCGGCGACTTCCAGAACGACGACCTCGACATCTTCCGCGATCTGGGCGGCTTTTTCCTGCAGGAAGAAATCGTCGACAGCGACGGCAATGACCTAACGTCGGAAGGCATTTTCGTTTCCGATGTCAACGCGATGATGCCGGACAATGTCAGCGTCGGTGACCGCGTGACCGTACAGGGTCGCGTTGTTGAAGAATTCGGCGAAACACGCATCGTCGCCGACCGTGTCCACATCGTCACCGACGTCGCAATCGCCGACATCAACACGATGGCAGCCAGCGTCGATCTGACGTCGATTACGGATGTGATCACCGACGGCAAAGGCGACTATGTCCCGGACCTCGAGCAATTCGAGGGCATGCTGGTCACCATCGAGAACACGCTGACCATCAACGATCTGTCGGGCTTTGATGATTTCAACGAGGTCGGACTTACAGCGGGTGCACCTTCATCGGCGCCACCTGCACCGGGCATTGATGACTACGATGAAAAGCTTGACGCGTATCTCAAGGACGTTGGCGCTAACGAGATCCTCTATGATGACGGCCTGAACGAAGAAGGTGCTGGTCCACTCGCTGAGGCCGACAGCAACTTCGATGGTGTCATCGGGAATGACAATTTCGGCCTTGGCGACACCATCACAAACCCAACCGGCGTTCTTGACTTCAAGTCCGCAAGCGACGATCCGGCGCTTCCGACATGGCGCATTCGCTCATCCGAAGACTTCGAGAACTTCTTCGAAGACGCAGTACAAACCGATGAAGCTTTGGTCATCGCTCCACCAGAACCAACACTGGAAGTGGCATTGCCTGAGACCATTGTTGACGATCCGGCGCTGTTCGTCTGATCTCAAACGAGACACCCACTCAAAGCCGCCGAGCGCAACGCCCGGCGGCTTTTTTTGTGCATATCTTGGCGAACATGCTGCGTTTAACCCTGACAGGAAACTGCGGCGCACACTGGTGTTATGTGTTTGACATGCGCCTGCCCTAGGCACAAAAGTACAGTAACATTCCGTTAAGTAATTGCCTTTTGGGGGGCTATTCCATGTCACGTTCATCAAACCGCCAAGACCCACGCGAGTTCAGCACGCCAAAATTCGATGCTTTTGAGGGTCCAGATCGCGGTGACATCTACCGGGCACGCTCTGAGGATCCACGCACCGACTGGGTAAAC
>JBCBHR010000041.1:0-9544 GCA_038525365.1 Pseudomonadota bacterium
CACCAAGGATTTCCTGGTTGGTCTTCAGGCTCATATTCACCAAGCCGCTCGTCTCTGGCAGCGCCATCGTCATGACCCTTTACCTCGTGTTCCTGCTGCTGCCGATCTATTGGCTGGTGAATATGAGCCTGAAGACCAACCAGGAAATCCTTGGTGGCTTTTCGCTCTATCCGCAGGCGTTGACGCTCCAGAACTACGTGACCATCCTGACTGACCCGAGCTGGTATATGGGCTACGTCAACTCGCTGATTTACGTGGTGATGAACACGGTGATCTCACTTGCGGTCGCCCTGCCCGCCGCTTACGCGTTTTCGCGCTATACGTTTTTGGGCGACAAGCACCTGTTCTTCTGGCTGCTGACAAACCGGATGGCGCCGCCGGCCGTGTTTGTGCTGCCGTTCTTCCAACTGTATTCATCGGTCGGACTGTTCGACACACACATCGCGGTCGCCCTCGCACACTGCCTTTTCAACGTGCCGCTGGCGGTCTGGATTTTGGAAGGCTTCATGCGCGGGGTGCCGAAAGAGATCGACGAGACGGCTTACATTGACGGCTATTCGTTCCCGCGGTTTTTCGTAAAGATCTTCATGCCGCTGATCGCATCGGGTATCGGTGTCGCCGCGTTCTTCTGCTTCATGTTCTCTTGGGTGGAACTGCTGATTGCGCGCACGTTGACGTCCGTTGATGCCAAATCCATCGGCGCGACCATGACGCGGACCGTGTCCGCTTCCGGTCTTGACTGGGGTGTGCTGGCGGCAGCCGGTGTGCTGACCATCATTCCCGGTGCGCTCGTGATCTATTTTGTGCGCAACTACATCGCCAAGGGCTTTGCCCTCGGGAGGGTGTGATGGCGATTTTGCTTTTTGGGCTTCTCGCTGCTGTTTTGGCTCTGGGACGCAAACCGCTTCTGGCAGGCGGCGCAGCAGGCAAAGCGGCTTACGTCGCCATCGCATTCATATTTGTTTCAGGGCTTGTGTTGCTCGCGATCGAACGTCTGGAAGGCATGGGAGGCCAACCCGCATGAACCTCGCATGGATGGCATGGACATGGCCGACGGCGATCTTCTTTTTGGTGATCGCATCGCTGCTCGTCCTCTTCACATTTCTGGCAATTAAATATCCCGAAACGCCGCGCACGGGCATTTTGCGCATCGAGACGACGCGCGGCGACCGGCTTTTCATCACTCTTCTCGGCTCGGCCTTCATCAATCTGGCCTGGCTTGGATTGGTCAGCGGACCCCAGTGGGCTGCGCTGATCGTATGCGCGATCTATGCGGCGGCGGTCTTCCGTTACGTATAGGTTTCACCTGGTGCCGTGGAGGAACGGCACCACGTCAACCCTCAGGGAGGAATACATGAGGAAGTATCTGACGACGACAACGGCCTTGGCACTGTGTGCCACCGTGCTTGCCGCCAACTCGGCCCATGCGGGCATGGAAGAAGCGGTCGAGTTTCTCGACAATGAAATCGCAGGCGTGTCCGTTCTGAGCCGTGAGGAGCAGGAAGCGGAAATGCAGTGGTTTGTGGACGCCGCAGCGCCATTCCAGGGCATGGAAATCAAGGTGGTCTCGGAGACAATCACGACCCACGAATATGAGAGCCAGGTTCTGGCGCCCGCCTTCACGGCCATCACAGGCATTCAGGTCACCCATGATCTGATCGGCGAAGGCGATGTGGTCGAAAAGCTGCAGACCCAAATGCAGACCGGCGAGAACATCTATGACGGCTATGTCAACGACTCCGATCTGATCGGCACACACTGGCGCTATCAGCAGGTGCGCAACCTGACCGACTGGATGGCTGGCGAAGGTGCCGACGTCACTTCACCGACACTGGACCTTGAAGACTTCATCGGCCTCCAGTTCACAACAGGCCCGGACGACAAGCTTTATCAGCTGCCAGACCAGCAGTTCGCGAACCTCTATTGGTTCCGCTACGACATGTTCACCGACGAAAAGAACATGGCCGACTTTGAGGCCGAATATGGCTACCCGCTCGGCGTGCCGGTCAACTGGTCTGCCTATGAAGACATCGCTGCGTTCTTCACCGGTCGCGACCTCACCTACATGGGCATTGAAGGCGATATCTATGGCAACATGGACTATGGCAAGAAGGACCCGTCGCTTGGCTGGCGCTACACGGATGCGTGGATGTCCATGGCTGGCATGGGCGATGTGGGCGAGCCAAACGGCCTGCCCGTCGATGAGTGGGGCATTCGCGTCAACGAAAGCTCACAGCCGACTGGCTCCTGCGTCACACGTGGCGGCGCCACAAACTCACCGGCTGCCGTCTATGCGGTGACCAAAGCCATCGACTGGCTGCAAAACTACTCCCCGCCAACAGCTGCAGGCATGACATTTGGCGAAGCCGGCCCGATCCCTGCACAGGGTCAGATCGCACAGCAAATGTTCTGGTATACAGCCTTTACCGCCGACATGGTGGGTGATGGCGCAGCCGCGGTCCTCAACGACGACGGTACGCCGAAATGGCGCATGGCTCCTTCGCCGCACGGTGTTTACTGGAAAGAAGGCCAAAAGGTCGGTTATCAGGATGCCGGGTCATGGACGCTGATGCAGTCCACGCCGGTGGATCGTGCAAAGGCCGCCTGGCTCTACGCCCAGTTTGTGACGTCGAAGACGGTGGACCTAAAGAAGTCTGACGTTGGTCTGACCTTCATCCGGGATTCCACCATCAACTCGCAGCACTTCACAGATCGTGCCCCGAAACTTGGCGGTCTCGTCGAGTTCTATCGCTCTCCGGCGCGTGTCGCGTGGTCTCCAACGGGCACGAATGTTCCAGACTATCCACGTCTGGCGCAGCTTTGGTGGCAGAACATCGGTGACGCAATGTCTGGTGCGAAATCTCCTCAGGAAGCGCTCAATGCTCTGTGCGAGGCCCAGGAAAGCGTGCTTGAGCGTCTGGAACGCGCAGGCGTTCAGGGGGATATCGGCCCGAAAATGAACGATGTGCAGGAAGCATCGTTCTGGCTGGAGCAGGACGGCGCACCGTTTGCGAAAGTCGACAACGAGAAGCCGCAAGGCGAGACCGTCTCTTACGACGAGTTGCTCCAATCGTGGCAGTAACACGGCGGATTTGAGTATCCGACAATGAGGCCGGGGCGTTCGTCGCTCCGGCCTTTTTCTTTGGCGCATGAGACTGTGCTTTAATCGATCCCCGCGGTTGAATTGTTTGATCCGTCCGCCACTTGCACTCGTAACTTTTCGTGACACTGCATTGCTGGCCCGGTTATCCTTTTGTCTTCAACTGATTTTCCAGACGCCCCGATCATCGTATGGTTTCGCGATGATCTGCGTGTGACCGACAACCCTGCATTGAACGCAGCTGCCGCGAGCGGACGCGCAGTCGTCCCGGTCTTCATACTGGAAACGACAGAACACCATGTGCCGTTTGGTGGTGCGCAACGATGGTGGTTGCACCACTCGCTGACGTCGCTGGACGCCTCCCTAAACGCGCTTGGCAGTCGGTTGACGCTGTTGCGTGGAAACGCCGAAACCGTGCTCAGTGAGGTGGTCGCTGAAACTGATGCTGGCTCAATTGTCTGGAACCGCCGCTATTCGCGCTATGGGATAGAGACCGACACTGCCGTCAAAGCGAGCCTGAAGGACAACGGCATCTACGCCGAAAGCTTCGGCGGCCGTCTGATGCACGAGCCTACGCAGGTGAAATCCGGCACGGGCGGCGCGTACAAAGTCTACACGCCATTTTGGAAAGCGTTTTGCGCCACCGTAACACCGCGCGCGCCTCTGCCTGCGCCAAAAGCGATTGCCGCGCGGGAGATTTGGCCCGCATCCAGCGATTTGGATGACTGGCGGTTGTTGCCCGCCAAGCCCGATTGGTCGGGTGGCTTACAAGACGCTTGGTCTCCCGGTGAAGCCGGTGCGCGTGACAGGTTGGAGGCGTTTATTCAAGGTGGCCTTGCCCGATATGACAGCCAGCGTGACCTGCCCGCTGTCGAAGGCACTTCCGGCCTGTCGCCGCATCTTGCTTTTGGCGAGATTTCGCCCTTCCAGATCTGGGCGCGCGTCGATCAAGTTGCCGATGGCATGCCCGTCGATGAAGTGACCACGTTTCGCAAAGAATTGGTCTGGCGCGAGTTCGCCTATCATCTGCTGGTCAACTTCACCGAACTCAAAACCACCAATTACAATGGCCAGTTCGACCAGTTCCCGTGGGCGGAAAATGACGAGCATCTGCAAGCATGGCAGCGCGGCCGCACCGGGTATCCCATTGTCGATGCGGGCATGCGCCAGCTTTATGAGACCGGCTGGATGCACAATCGCGTGCGCATGATTGTCGGCTCCTTCCTCGTCAAGCATCTGCTGCTCGACTGGCGCCACGGCGAGGAATGGTTTTGGGATACGCTCGTTGACGCGGACCCTGCCTCAAACACCGCGTCATGGCAGTGGATCGCAGGATCAGGCGCTGACGCAGCGCCCTATTTCCGCATCTTCAATCCGATCACCCAAGGCGAAAAATTCGACCCTCAAGGGACTTATGTGAAGCGCTGGGTGCCCGAACTGGCCAAGATGCCCGCCAAATACATCCACAAACCGTGGGAAGCGCCGCTCGGTGATTTATTGGCGGCTGGAGTGAAACTTTCCGAGACGTATCCACGTCCAATTGTAGACCACAAACAAGCGCGCGAGCGGGCACTCGACGCGTATCAACGCATGAGGGGACTGGCTGCGTGAACATTCATATCGACGAGCGCACACTGGCAACAAGCGGTGGCGCACGCAGGAAGATCGCCGTCATCGGCAGCGGCATCTCCGGGATCTCGGCAGCCTGGTCGCTCACCTTCAACCACGATGTGACGCTTTATGAAGCGGAAAGCCGCGCCGGTGGCCACACGTGCACGGTCGATGTGGATTATGATGGCACGCGCATACCCGTCGATGTCGGCTTCATCGTTTTCAATGAACGCAACTACCCCAATCTGTGCGCACTGTTTCAACATCTCGATGTTGCAACCGAGACCACAAATATGAGCTTTGCGCTCTCGCTCGACAATGGTCGTCGCGAATGGTGCGGGCAGGACATGGCCTCCGTTTTTGCCCAGAAGCGCAATCTCGTGTCACCGGGCTTTTGGTGGATGATCAAGGATATACTGCGCTTCAACCGCATGGCCATCGAGGACCGCGACGGCGGTGCGATAGACCGGCTGACCATCGGCCAGTATCTCGCCAAGCGAAAGTTCTCCGCCCGCTTTCGCGACGACTATCTGATCCCGATGGCCGCTGCGATCTGGTCAACCCCGAAGGTCAAGATGCTGGATTTCCCGGCCAAGGCCTTCATCAACTTCTTTGAAAACCACCGGCTACTCGAAATCGCGCCGCCGATTTGGCAGACCGTGTCCAAGGGCTCCCGCTCCTATCATGACAAGATGCGCGCCGCGCTTGCCGATGTTCGTCTGGGCGATCCCGTCAGCGCCATCACCCGTGCGGCCAATGGCAGTGTACTGATCAACAGCGCCAAGGGCACAGAAGCCTATGATGACGTGGTGATCGCTGCGCACTCCGATCAGGCGCTTGCCATGCTTGCGGACGCCGACCGCGATGAACGCGCGATCCTTGGCGCAATCCCCTACAAGGAAAACCGTGTCGTACTCCATCGTGACGCAAGCTTCATGCCCCAACGAAAAAAGGCGTGGGCCGCTTGGAACTATCTGCGTGAGACGGCGTGCGGCGAGGAAAGCGAGATTTGCCTGACCTATTGGATGAACCGCCTGCAGAACATCGACAGCCAGTACCCGCTGTTCGTGACGCTCAATCCGACCCGCGAACCTGAGCCCGGCACGGTGTTCGGGGAGTGGTCGTTTGCGCATCCGCAATTTGACGCCAACGCCATGGCCGCTCAGTCCATGCTGCCGGCGATCCAGGGGCACCGCAATACGTGGTTTGCAGGCGCTTGGACCGGCTACGGCTTCCATGAGGACGGCCTGAAATCCGGCCTCGCCGTGGCGCGCGCCCTTGGCGGTCACATTCCATGGGAAGCAAATGAAACGGTCGGCTCACCTCAGGCCGTTGCCATGACCGTTCCCGAAGCGGCAGAATAAGCCATGAACGCGGTGCCCGACATCAAACCCATAGCGGCGACGGCAGAGCCCTTCTTCCGCCCGCCGGATGAGGCAGCGCTGCTATATCCGGGCACCGTCATGCATGCTCGCTTGAAACCCATGGGCCACCGCTTCAAGTACAGGGTGTTTACGGTGTTGCTCGATTTGGATCGGCTTGATGAGGCCAACCGCGCCTCGTCCCTTTTCTCGGTTAACCGTCGAAACTGGCTGTCGTTCTTTGAGAGCGACCACCTCCCAAAGGGTGATGATGGCACACGATCGCTGCGCGCCTATGCCGACCAGCTTGTCTCAGATGCAGGCGGCCAACGGCCACATCGCATCGTGCTCGTCGCCTACCCACGGGTTTTCGGCTTCGTCTTCAACCCGATCTCGGTCTACTATTGCTATAGTCGAGGCGACGCGCTGACCGCCGTGATCTATGAGGTGCGCAACACGTTCGGCGAGCGCCACACCTATGTCTGCTGTGTGGAAGATGGCGAACTGACAGCATCGGGCCTGCGACAGGAACGCTCCAAGATATTTTACGTGTCACCCTTCATCGACATGCCCATGCGCTACCACTTCCGCATGCTGCCGCCGGGCGCTGAGGTGAAGATGCGCATCTTCGAGACGGACGAGGCTGGCGACCCGCTGCTCTCGGCAACGTTTTCCGGCAAAGCGGAGACTTTCAACACGTCGAACATCGCCAAAAATTTGCTGCGTCTGCCTTTCATGACACTCAAGGTTGTCATGGGCATCCATTGGGAGGCATTGAAGTTGTGGTTGAAAGGCGCAAAGTTTCATTCACGCGGCAAGCCGCCGGTGCCGGTCTCATATGAAGACCTCGGCCCAAAAGCAGCCGAGTGATGGCGGTAAGGCAAGAGTAAGCATCATGGCATCACATCATTTTCCAACCCCGCAGGAAGCAGCATCGAAATGGGCTGCCGATCTGATGGCGCGCGCTGAAGTGCTGACACCGAACAATATGGGCCGCCTGATCCGTGGTGTGCCGCTGAAAGCGAAAATCGCACTGCGCGCCGCACTCGCGTTGCCTAAAGGCTCGCTGACCATCCAAATGCCAGATGAGCGGGTTGTTAAAATCCAAGGTCATGAGCCCGGTCCGGACGCTGTGCTGGTTCTGAAGAACTGGAACCTCCCGCGCAAAGCGTTGACGCAAGCCACGGTCGGCGTGGGCGAGAGCTACATGGATGGCGATTGGACGAGCCCGGACGTTACCCAGTTTCTGGCGCTTTTTCTTGAAAATGAGCAATGGGGCTCACGCCTCTACACGGCAAACCGACTGATGACGGCTGTCGGGCGCGTCATGCATTGGCTGAACCGGAACACACGCTCCAAGGCACAAAAGAACATCGCCGCGCACTATGACCTTGGCAACGCGTTTTACTCACAATGGCTTGACCCATCGATGACCTACTCATCGGCGATCTATGCCGATGGGGCAAACGATCTGGAAAGTGCCCAAGCCGCCAAATACCGCGCGCTCGCAAACGCTGTTGGCATCAAGAGGGGTGACCATGTCCTTGAGATCGGCTGCGGCTGGGGCGGCTTTGCGGAATTTGCAGCCTCCGAAATCGGCTGCCGGGTGACCGGCCTGACGATTTCCAAGGAGCAGCTCGCCTTCGCGCAAGACAGGATCAAAAAGGCCGGACTGGACGACAAGGTCGATCTCAAGTTCCAAGACTACCGCGACGAACGCGGCTGTTACGATCACATCGTTTCCATCGAGATGTTTGAGGCCGTGGGCGAAGAGTATTGGGATACCTACTACGCGCAGCTGAAAGCCCTGCTCAAACCGGGCGGTCGGGCCGGTCTGCAAATCATCACGATGAACGATGACACGTTCGACTATTACAAGCTGAACCCGGACTTCATACAGCGCTACATTTTCCCCGGCGGCATGCTTCCTTCGCCCGCCAAACTCGACGCACTGCGTAACACACATGGCTTGCACGACGCTGGCCTGCGCATTTTCCCGCAGGACTATGCGCGCACACTTGCCGATTGGCGCGTGAAGTTCTGGGACGTATGGGAAGACATTGAGCCGCTTGGTTTCGATGAGCGTTTCAAACGCATGTGGGAGTTCTACTTCCACTATTGCGAGGCGGGCTTTGGAACAGAGTTCATCGATGTCCGCCAGATCGTTTACCAGCGATAGTCACACAGCCAACGGAATAAACCCGGACGTCGGAGCGTAAACGGCAGGACAACACCACCGCTTTACAACAAAGCAAGAAGAGGATCGTCCATGCGCGCGTCCAGCCAACCCCAGCCGACGCTTGCGCGGATCATCACCTACGCTGTTGCGGGCATTCCGCTTGCGGCGCTCACGCTGCCGCTTTTTATACTTGTGCCGACATTTTACACCGAGACGCTTGGCCTGCCGCTGGCAGGCGTCGGTGCGGCGCTGCTGTTTGTGCGCATGTTTGACGCCATTAACGATCCACTGATCGGCTACGTCGCTGACCGCTGGCGTCCGACATTCGGCCGCAGACGCACGTTGATGTTGGTGTCTGTGCCCGTCACCGCGCTCGCAGCTTACATGGTGTTTTACCCGCCCGTTGACGCCACCGCCAACTATCTGGCGCTATGGGGTGCTGTGCTGACAATCGGCTACACCGGCACCGTTATTCCCTATTTTGCATGGGGTGCGGAGCTTGCGGGCGACTACCGCACGCGCACCACGATTGCTGGCTGGCGCGAGGGCATGACGCTGACCGGCACGCTGTTTGCCATCGCCCTGCCCTTCTCAATCCAGACCACGGACCCGTCATCGCTGCACGGGCTTGCGCTGCTTGGTATCGTTGTTGCGATCGGTCTGCCGGTTATCACCGCATTCACCGTGACGCGCGTTCCGGAACCGGTGGAATATTCAAAACAACGCGTCGATCTGCGCGACGGGCTCAAGCATTTAGCGGCCAACAAGCCGTTTATCCGCCTCATCATGGCGTTCTTCATCAACGGCCTCGCCAATGGCATCCCGGCCACGCTGTTCCTTTATTTCGTGTCCGACATTATCGGCACGCCGGACCTGCGTGGGCCGCTGCTGTTCCTTTATTTCCTGTGCGCGGTCGCCGGTGTGCCAATCGCAAGCTATGCCGCAAGGCGCTTTGGCAAGCACCGTGCGTGGGCCTACGGCATGTGCTTTGCGATCCTCGCGTTCGCGCCAGTCACTCTCCTCGGCGAAGGCGATGTCTTCGCATATGGGGTCATCTGTGCAGTGTCGGGCTTTCTGGTCGGCTTCGACCTCTCCATCCCGCCCGCCATTCAGGCCGACGTCATCGACGTGGATACTGCCACGTCAGGCGAACAGCGGTCAGGCCTCTATTTTGCGGCTTGGAGCCTCGCCACCAAAATGTCGTTAGCGCTTGGCGTTGGCGTGGCTTTCCCGCTGCTCGGCGTCTTTGGTTTCCAAGCAGGCGGCGGCCCGTCACAAGACCCAAGCGCCCTC
>JBCBHR010000042.1:0-9495 GCA_038525365.1 Pseudomonadota bacterium
CATAGAGGTCGAGCAGGCGGACCTCATTGCCACCGTGCTCAAGCCCATCGACGACGGTGTCGCGCACAGCCGCGCAGAAGCTTTCCGGCACCGGATGACAATAAACAACGAGAACGCGCACAGCCCAAATCCCCCTAGAACCTATCCATGACTGCTTCGACCCGTTCGATAAAGCGTCCGCGCGTATCAGGCGTCGAGCGGTTCATGTCGTAATGGGCAAGGTAGTGCACCGGCGCGCCCGGCTTCACGATCACGCGCAACACACGATTGACCGCCTTGCGCGGTGGATCGCCCACGAGAAACGCTCGCGTGCGCGACCCGCCATAGGTCGTCACGACACCGACTTTCTTAATGTTGTGCAGGCACGGCCTAACCTTGCCATCGACGATGTTGAACGAGACACCCGGTAGAAAAACGCGGTCAAAAAAACCCTTGAGCATCGCCGGATAGCCGAAGTTCCAGACAGGATAGCTCATCACCAGCGCATCGGCGGCGCGCAACCGGTCCACATAGTCTTTTACCGGTTCGATGTTCGGGCCGATCTCGTGATAACCGAGCCGCTCCTCACGCGTCAGACGCGGATCGAAGCCTTCAGCATAGAGATCGCAATCATCGACGTCGTGGCCCTGCGCCTCCAAGCGCCCGACGACCCGCCGGTGCAAAGCCCCGTTGAAGCTTTCCTCAACGGGGTGTGCATAAAGCACCATGACACGCATGGTTTACTCCGCGGCGGCTTGGGCGTTGCGGCCCTGCAGGCCTTGGAACAACCAGGTCTGTCCGGAGTTGAAGTCGTAGTCCGGGTCTTCCCAAGCGACCATCTTGCCGGGGTTCAAAAGGCCCTTCGGGTCGGCTTCTTTTTTGAACGCAAGTTGCACAGCGTCGGTCTGCTTCATGCCGCCCTCTTCCAACGTGTAGCGGTGCGGATTGAAGATCGGCGCGCCTTCAGCATTGAAGATGTTCATGATTTCTTCGAGCCGCTCGTCGGACGAATACCGCACCATCGGCAGGCCAAAGCAGGTGACGTCGCCATCAAAGCGAACGAACTCAAGATGGTCGATCACCTCGCCCTCAAACATCGTGTGCAACTTCTCCAGCGTCTCCACATGCGTGGGGAACGGATAGAGCACTTGCAGATAGGTGATCTTTTCATCAACGCGCAGGCCGCGCAGCGTCGTGTGGTTCCACGCGCATTCAAAGGCCGCCGGAATGCCTTTGAGTTCCTCATCGCTCATCGTGGCGGAGTTGAACGCAACGCGACCGCCCTGCGAACTGGCGAGCGCCAAAAACGCGTCCAGCGCGTGCGGCGCAACCATAAACAGGCAAAGATTGTCGCCGTCTTCGATGAACGCCTTGTGGCGCTTGAAATAATCCTGCGGCGCTGGTGCTGCGACGACCGTATTCAGCTTGAGCAACAAACCGTCCTGCCGGCCGACCAAATTGGAAAATTTCACAGAATCCATGAAATCGGGGAACGCGACGAAGACGTCCACCCAGTCATATTTCGGCGCAACAGGAATTTCGATTTCGGTGATGATGCCATTGGTGCCGTAAGCGTGGGTGACCTTGTGGAGGTCATCACCGGTCAACTCCAGCACGCGCGGTTCGGCTTCCATGGTCACCACGCGCAGGCGGATAATGTTGCCCCAATCGCGCAAGCCGCCCCAAGTGCATGAACCGACACCGCCTGACCCACCGGCAATGAAACCGCCTACAGTCGCCGTGTGATAGGTCGATGGATGCATGCGCATCTCCTGCCCGGTTTCGGCAAGCGCGTTGTCAAGATCGGCGCAGATGATACCCGGCTCGCATACAACGCTGCCGGTCTTAATTCGCTTGACTTGGTTCATGTCCGCCAGCGACAGAACCACCCCCCCGGAAAGGGGCATCGCCTGACCATAATTGCCAGTGCCCGTGCCACGCGGAGTGACGGGGATGTCGTGCTTGAAACAGGCTTTGAGAACCTGAATGAGTTCGTCTTCGGTTTTCGGCGAAACCAGCAAATCGCCGGTCACATGATCAAGCTGCTTTTTCAGGATCGGCGAGTACCAATAAAAGTCTCGGCTCTTTTGCTGAACGATCTTGTCATTGTCTTCGATCGTGATGCCGGAGATGTCACTGCGCAGCGCTTCTAGGTTCAACATCGGCTTGTCTTGGCTCCATCAAATGGTCGAGTTCATCATAAGTCGGGATCACCCGCTCGGCGACGATGCCGTTGCGGATAAGGACGCGGTTACTTTCCGGCCTTGAAAGAAGCTCGGTCCAGGACCGGCCCTCAAAGATCAAAAAGTCCGCCGGGTCTCCCAACCCGATGCGGCCGTAACTACCGTCCAACCCCATCGCCGCGGCGGGATTGGCAAGGAGTGCCCGGGGCCAGTCGGCCACGGGGTGATCGAAATGGCAGGTGCGTGTGGCCTGCCGGTAAACCTCGAGCATGTCGAGATCACCATAGGCATAAAACGGATCGCGTGTGTTGTCAGACGCCACACACACATTAATGCCACGCGCCCTCATCTCGTGCAAAAGCGTCACACCACGCCAGCGCGGTGTCGTGCCGTCGGTGCGCCGATCCTGCAGATACATGTTACACATGGGCAACGACACAACGGAGATATTGGTGTCTGCGACATCATCAAGCGTCGCCTTGACCACATCATCCGGCTGACGCGCGAGCGAACAGCAATGGCCGACAAGTATCCGCTGATTGTAGCCATGCCGCTTCGCCGCTTGAGCAATATGATGGAGCGAACGTGCGTAGGTATCGTCGGTCTCATCTGCGTGAAAGTCGAGTTCCAAGCCATGATCGATGGCCGCGCGGAAAATCCGGTTCAGCAATGCGTCAAGATCGGGAACCATGTAGGTCACCGCGCCAAGCACACCGCCGGATTGCTTGACGATGGCGACCAGACGGTTGAACCAAGCCTCATCGCGCGCAGCGTCAATCCCAAACAGACACGCCGCTTGAAGGTCGATCTTTCCCTTCCAGCGCTCTCGCACGGTTTGAAACACAGGCCAGGAGATGTCTTCCTGCGGCGGAAGTGAATCCAGATGCGTCCGGATGGCTTTGGTGCCATGGGCGTAGGCGCATTTGAGCGCGAACTCCATGCGCGCTTCCACATCGTCGGCGTACCAGTTGGCCTTGCGATCCGCGCCCACGGTGTCAAGTGCACCGGGAAATGTCCCGTCAGGGTTGGGTGAACGCGGCCAGATATGGCCCTTGTCGAGGTGGGTGTGACAGTCGATGGAGCAGGGCATCACGATGCGCGCACCCATCGCGCCACCCTTGCTGGGCGTCAGCGCGAAGATCGCGCCATCACGGATTTGCAGATCGTAATATCCAAACCCATCGGCGTCGTGCAGCGCCAAGCCCTGCGTGTCGCCCACCCAGCTTTGATGCAGCCGAATGCCGGTGAGTTCGGACACCTGATTTCCGGCGTTGAAGATGGGCGGGTGCATTCAGCGCTCCGCCTGCAGCGCACTTTCGTGCCACCGACGCAGGATGCGGTTCGACACCCAGGACAGCACGATGAAGATGATGATGCCCGTCAGCGATATCAGGATCAGCGCGGCAAACAGCCTTGGCGCATTCAACCGGTACCCAGCCTCGATGATCCGGCTGGCAAGGCCCGAAGACTGACCGGCCGAGCCTGCAACAAACTCAGCGACCACAGCACCAATCAATGCAAGGCCACCGGCGATCTTCAAGCCACCGAGGAAATAGGGCATCGCGGCAGGCAGGCGCAAATGCCATAATGTCTGCCACCGCGTGGCGCCGTTCAGCTTGAAAAGATCAAGCAGATTTCGATCGACCGAATTCAGCCCCAGTGTCGTATTGGACAGAATTGGAAAGAAAGCCACGATCCACGCGCACAAAAGCAGTTTTGCGGTCTGATTATCGACGTAGATGTTGATCAGCGGGAAGATCGCGACAATCGGCGTGACCTGCAAAATCACCGCAAACGGGAACAGGCTCATCTCGATGAATTTCGACTGCGTGAAGAGCACGGACAATCCGACACCGCCGACAACCGCAAGCAAAAGCGACAGCCCGGTTATCTTCAGCGTGACCCAAAGCGACGAGAACAGAAGGCCAAAGTCCTCGATCAGCGTTGCCATGACCTCTTGAGGACGCGGCAGGATATAGCGGGGGATCTCATTCCAAACGCAAATGCGATCCCAGAGAAAAATGGCCAGAACCATAATCGTAAGCGGCAACGCCCATTTGCCGATACCCTCCAGCTTGCGCTGGCGGATGCGCGCCGCTTCTTCGGGATCAACGGGAACCGCACTATCAACGTCAAGGAGTTGAGCATCAATGGAGGACATCACGGTCTCCCGGTTTCAGGCCCATGGCCGCGCGCAACATGGTGGATGCCGAACGCGTGAGCGCGGCATAATCTTCAGACGTACGGAACGCCTCATCGCGCGGATAAGGCGCATCCACCTCCATCTCGTCAAACACACGACCGGGCTTGGCTGCCATGACGATGATGCGGTTGGACAAGAACACGCTTTCAAAGACCGAGTGCGTCACGAAGACGACCGTAAAGCGCTCCCGTTCCCAAAGCGAGAGAATGTCATTGTTCAACTGAAAGCGCGTAATTTCATCAAGTGCCGCAAAGGGCTCGTCCATGAGCAGAACACGTGGACGCGTAACGAGGCCGCGCGCGATCGACACCCGCATCTTCATGCCGCCTGACAATTCGCGTGGAACGGCCTCTTCAAATCCTGTCAGGCTGACCTGTGCGAGCACCGCCGCAATGCGCTCACGCGCGGCATCACGAGAAATCCCCTGCAGGCGCAGTGGCAGCCAAACATTGTCGTAAACCGATGCCCACGGCATGAGCGTCGGCTCTTGGAACACGAAGCCAACGTCCGTCTTACCCATGGGCGGTCCACGCCAGTCGAGCACACCCGACGTCGGGTTCGACAGGCCCGCAATCAGCCGCAGCGCGGTGGACTTGCCGCAACCAGAAGGGCCGAGCAGCGAAACGAAGTCGCCCTGCCTGATCGTCATGTTGACGTCGCGCAGGGCAACAACCTCATTGCCAAACGTCTTGCCGACGCCGCGCAAGTTGAGTTGCGGGGCGCCGGTTTCCAGTGCGAGATCGGGTGCTGCGCTCACGCGCGGCTCCTTCTTATTTTTTGAGCTCCATACCGAGCCCAGCGTTCACGTATTCAAGTGTGTAAGACTTGGAGATGTCGATGCCATCGGCGATCACGCCCGCCTCAACCATCTTGGCATAGAACGAATTCATGCGCTCTTCCGTCATCGCACCGATACCAAGCGTCTCGGTATCGCCACTGTCGATGATGCCGTATTCCTTAAGCGTCTCAATCGCGAACTCGATCTTGTCGTCCGACATGTCCGGATTGTCGGCCTGAATGAGCTCCACCGCAGCTGCGTTGTCGCCATAGAGGAAGTTGTACCAACCCTTGATCGAACCCTCGACAAAGCACTTCACCGCTTCCGGGTTCGCATCGACATAGGGCTGCATCATCTCGATGGTGGTCGAATATGTGTCGAAACCAAAGTCAGCGATTAGGAACAGGTTTGGCTCAAAACCGGCTTCCTGAATGACCGCATAGGGCTCAGATGTGATGTAGCCCTGCTGCGCGGATTTTGGGTTGGCTATGAACGGCGCAGGGTTGAACGTGTATGGCACGCGCTTTCCAGCGTCATAGCCAAACTCCTTGATCATCCATTGATAGTAGGACTGGAAGCCCGCATCACCGAGGATGAATTCTTCCGCGTTGATCAGCTCTTCCCAAGTATCCAGCCCTTGGCCCGGGTGCGTCATGATCACCTGCGGCTCTTTTTGGAAGGACGCGGCGACCACAACAACCGGGATTTCTTCCGCGACTGCGTTAAACGCCTCAAGCATGTTGCCGCCCATATGGCCCTGGATGCGACCGGCCAACAGCAGCGCGCGGTTGTTAACCTGCGGGCCACCCTGTTGGATTTCAACGTCCAAACCGCATTCCGCATAAGTGCCGTCGGCAACCGACTGGTAGAACCCACCATGCTCAGCCTGCGCAAGCCAGTTGGTGCCAAAAACGAATTTCGTATTTTCAGCCGATGCCACACCGGCTGTCATGGCCACAACGCTGGTTGTCAAAAGGAGTTTCTTCATCGCCTAACTTTACCTCACCTGATGCGCAGGGCCAACATGACCCCGCTGTTTGATGGCTTTAGAGATGCAATACCTGTGCCACCACAATGAAAGAGCAAGGAAAGAGCATTTCCCGTCTGCCTGCAATGCGTGCAGTGAACAAAAATGCCTGCTTTCTATGCACCCTTGTCAAATTGGGCAGCGTTTGCATGATCGAGGCCAAAGGAAAGTTCATGCTCACCCACCTGACGCCAGACAGCATTCGCGCGCCCTTTGCCAAATACTCCCACGCCGTCGAAGTGCCCGAAGGCATGCGTTTGGTGGTGTGTTCCGGCCAGTTGGGGATCACGGTGGATGACGAGATCCCGGCCAACACCGAGGCGCAAACACGTCTCTGCTTTGACAACATCCGCGCCATCCTTGGTGAAGCGGGCATGGATCTGTCCAACATCGTGCGCATCAACGCCTATGTAACGGGGCGCGAGCACCTAAAACCTTACATGAAAGTCCGCGATGAGCTGTTCAGCGCGCCAGCACCGGCATCCACGCTGATGATCGTGTCGGGCTTTGCACGCGAGGAATTCACCGTTGAGATTGAAGCCTTGGCTGCGGGATTGCCGCGATGAGCCTAGCCAAACGAGTCTGGTGGGGCGATTTCACCGCTCGTGAATTCGAAGACCTCAACCCGCATGAAACACTTGCCGTGCTGCCAATCGCTGCGACCGAACAGCATGGGCCGCATCTGCCCGTCTCCACCGACCACGCAATCATGCATGGCATGCTATCGATGGTCTTCCCGATCCTGCCGGATGATCTCGATGCCCGGTTTTTGCCTGTTCAATGCATCGGCAAATCGAATGAACACATTCGTGTGCCTGGCACGCTGACCATGGACGCAACGACGATCATCGACGCCTGGACACAGATTGGCGATAGTGTTGCGCGTGCGGGCATACGCAAGCTGGTGATCATCAACTCACATGGCGGCAATGAAGAGCTGATGGGCATCGTCGCGCGCGAAATGCGCGTGCGCCATGACATGCTGGCGGTGAAAACCAGTTGGAACCGTTTCGGCTTTCCGGATAACATGTTCTCCGACGACAACCGCGCCCACGGCATCCATGGCGACGATTATGAGACCAGCCTGATGTTGCATTTCGCACCACACACGGTGGAGATGGATCAGGCGCAGGACTTCACGTCCTCAACGCCGCGTGCGCGCCAAACCTTCAAACATCTCGCCCCGCAGAGCCCGCACGCTTACGCGTGGATCGCAGGCGATATCAATGCCGACGGCGTGGCCGGCGAGGCGCATTTGGCGACCGCCGAGAAGGGCGCGGCGACGGCTGCCCATCAAGCGCGGGCCTTTGTCGATTTGCTTGCCGATGTGCGAGCAATGCGTCTCGAAGACTGGCTGACCGGCTGAGCCTAGGCTTCCAGCGGCGTCTGGTGGTGGCCTGCGAGCTTCCAGCCGCCATGCGTCTTCAGCCAAGTTGATGTGCAATGCGACTGCCGGTCACCACCCGGCGTGACGCCTCGCCCGTGATAGGCGAGCACCACAGCATCGCCCTCTTCAACCGCATGGCGCTGTGTCATCTCCACGTCCGAACACGGCCCATCCTCGCCGATGGAACTGACAAAATCATTGCCCGCAAAAATGCCCATTGGCGGCGGGAAGGCGTAAACTGCCGAGGGATGCAAAATCGCCTCATAGTAGCTGCGCCCTTCAAGCCAGCAGCGCCGCTCCAGCGCCCAGACATCATCAACAACACTCATGGCGCACACTCCCAATTCCGCCTAAAGAACAGGCAGACGCTGCCCAAACTTGTGGCTTCAATGGACAAATAGCCTGCCTTAAGGTCGCACTGCATCACGACGGGGGACTTCATGCAACTCACACCGCGCGAGAAGGACAAGCTCCTCGTCGCCATGGCCGCAATCGTCGCACGCAAACGACTGGAGCGCGGCGTCAAACTGAACCATCCCGAGGCCATAGCGCTGATCACGGATTTTGTCGTCGAAGGCGCACGTGATGGCCGCTCAGTTGCCGACCTCATGCAAGCCGGCGCCCACGTGATTGCCCGCGATCAATGCATGGAGGGCATCCCCGAAATGATCCACGATATTCAGGTGGAGGCGACGTTTCCCGATGGAACGAAGCTTGTGACCGTACACGAGCCGATACGGTGAGCTACAGTCCTCGCGTTTTGGATGCAGCTTTCTTTGCCGCACAAGTTCACGCGGGACACCGTGGCCGGGACGGTGAAATTCCGCTGATCAACCACGTACTGGAAGTTGCAAGTCTCGTTGCAAACGACAACGGGCCGGAAGAGGCTGTAATCGCGGCGCTTTTGCACGGCGTGATAGAAGACAGTGAAATAACAGCCGACGAACTGAGCGGACGGTTCGGTGATACTATTGCGGAGACCGTCCAGAGCCTGACGGAGAAGCCGGAATGGCAAGTCCTAGACGGTGTTGAACGGAAAAAGGCGCAGGCGCTTCATATCTCCACGACATCAACCACCGCGCAACAAATCAAGCTGGCTGATCGAATTTGTAATGCTCGAGACATGCGCAGATTTCCGCTAGGTCAAAACGTGGAGCAGGTTCACTCCTACTGCTCAAGCCTTTTCATTGTAATCGACGAATGCCGAGCTGCTGCGCCATCTTTGGCACGAATTTTTGATGAGGAAAATCTGAAGTGATCCCAGGTGAAATTTTCACAGCCAGCGGCGACATCACCCTTAACGAGGGCGCCGAAACCATCACGCTCAAAATCGCCAACACGGGCGACCGTCCGGTGCAGGTCGGTTCGCACTATCATTTCTATGAAACCAACGCCGCGCTCGACTTTGACCGTGAAGCAACGCGCGGCATGCGCCTCGATATCGCCGCGGGAACAGCCGTGCGCTTCGAGCCGGGCCAATCGCGTGACGTGACGCTGGTGCCGATCAGCGGCAAGCGCGAAGTCTACGGCTTCAACCAAAAGGTGATGGGGCCGTTGTGAAGCATTGGATCGCTGCATGCCTGCTCGTTACTGCTGGCCCGGCACTTGCCCAAGAAAACCCATGGAACTGCGACGAGCCGGGCAACCTGCCCCAACAGGGCATGAACATGTGCGCCTATCAAGATTGGCAAAGGGCCGACCGAGCGTTGAACGTTGTCTGGCCGAAAGTGGCTGCATGGGCAAAGAACAACGACGCACTAACCGCCGAGTTTCGCCCCGAACTCGCCAAGACCGAAGACAATTTGCGCAAGGCGCAGCGCGCCTGGATCGCCTACCGCGACGGCCACTGTGAAACCGAAGGCTTACGCTACGCAGGCGGCTCGATCGCGCCGCTCATCGTGAACAGTTGCAAAGCAAGCGTGACGCGGAAGCGTACAG
>JBCBHR010000043.1:0-9445 GCA_038525365.1 Pseudomonadota bacterium
GTTTTGCGTCGGCAAGATTGCGGACAATCTTGGCTATCTGGCCGAAGACTATGATGAACAGCTCGACTGCCACGCCATGGCTGCTGGCTTGAATGCGCGGTTGCGCAATGAGGACATAAACTCGATTTTCGATGTCGGGCTGCACGAGTTCATCCAGGGTGTGATCCGCGATGCAAATGCGCTCGGCCGTCAGATCGAACGTGACTACCGGTTTTACGAGTGAGTGTTCGCCCATGCGCCTGAAAGTCATTCACACCACACAGTACCATTACGACAAACCCGTTGGATATGCGCTTCAGCAGTTGCGTCTGACGCCAAAGTCGCGCCGCCATCACGAGGTGATCAAATGGGATTTGAAGGTCGAGGGTGGCAAGAAAGAAACCTCCTTTGATGACCACAACAACAACCATGTGGATGTGGTGAGCGTTGTTCCCGGTTCGACCGAGGTGACGATCCACTGCGAAGGCGAGATGGAAACGGAGGATACCCACGGCGTGATCGGCAGTCATGGCGGGTTTGCGCCACTCTGGCACTTTCGGCGTCAAACAGCCATGTCGAAGCCGGGCGCACGCATGCGGTCATTGATGAAGGGACTTTCGGGCGATGTGCAGCCGGACAATCTCGATTGGCTGCATGCCTTGTCGTCTGCAATTTTGACGTCGGTGGAGTATGAGATTGGCATGACGCATGCGGAGACAACGGCCGAGCAAGCGCTGGAGCACGGCTACGGTGTCTGTCAGGATCACGCGCATATTTTCGTCGGCGCTGCTCGCCACCTTGGATTTCCGGCGCGCTATGTGTCTGGCTATCTCATGATGAATGACCGCGTCGATCAGGACGCAACACACGCTTGGGCGGAGGCCCATGTGGACGGAATTGGTTGGGTCGGGTTTGACATCTCGAATGGGATTTCGCCCGATGCCCGCTATGTACGTGTGGCGACCGGCCTCGATTATTCGGAATGCGCGCCGGTGCGCGGATTAAGAGTTGGTGACAGCGCAGAACGAATGGTTGTCAGCGTGCAGGTGCAGCAATAGTTTTCTGGCGGCGCAGATAAGCGCTTAAGGGGACTTTCAACGATGACCTATTGCGTTGGCATGACGCTGAACAGTGGCCTTGTGTTCATGTCGGACACACGCACCAATGCGGGCGTCGACAACATCTCGGTCTTCAAGAAGATGTTCACATGGCAGCGCAAAGGTGAGCGAGCGATTACCATCATGACCGCTGGCAATCTTGCAACCACGCAGGCTGTCGTCAGCCTGCTGGACGAGCGCACCAAAGCGCCAAGCGAGCGGACAGCGACCATACTTGATGCGCCGTCGATGTTTCAGGTGGCCACCATGGTGGGCGAAACGCTGCGCGATGTGATCAAGACCCACGCCGGGACCGGGCAAAAGGCCGATGCGGCATTCAACGCAAGCGTCATTGTTGGGGGGCAGATTGCCGGCTCGGACCCTCGGCTTTTTCTGGTTTACCCGGAAGGCAATTTTGTTGAAGCCGGAGAGGACACGCCGTTCTTCCAAATCGGCGAAACCAAATATGGCAAGCCGATCCTTGTGAGAGCCTATGATCCCGCCATGACGTTTGAAGATGCGTTGAAGCTGTTGATGGTGTCATTTGACTCCACCATCAAAGCAAACCTGTCTGTCGGCCAACCGCTCGATTTCCAGGTGTATGAAAAAGACGCATTCGAGCTCGGCCAATGGGGGCGCATCGAGCGCGGTGATGCTTATTTCAACAAGATCTCCGATCAATGGGGCGAGGAATTGCGCAGCGCTTTCGCCGCCCTGCCCGACTTTGAATTCGACGACTGACCGCGATGGCAGACCTGTTTGATCCGATCGAGCCTCACATGGAAGTTATGCTCGACGTGGGCGACGGGCATGTGATCTGGGTTGGGCAATTTGGAAACCCTACCGGCGAACCGGTGCTGATCGCGCATGGCGGACCGGGATCGGGTTCATCGGCGACCGCGCGGCGCTATTTCGACCCAGATCGGTTTCGAATCATCCAGTTTGATCAACGCGGATGCGGACGTAGCACGCCACATGCGGGCGATACGATCCATGCGTTGGCCCACAACACGACGCATAATCTGATCGAAGACATTGAAAGCATCCGTACGCATCTCGACATCGAGCGATGGATGCTGTTTGGCGGATCATGGGGATCGACACTGGCGCTCGCCTATGCGCTCGCCGAGCGGTCACGCGTGACACGTCTCGTGCTTCACGCGATCGCGCTCACCAGGCGCGCAGATGTTGACTGGGTTACCGACGGAATACAGATGTTTCATCCCCGAGCCTGGGAGGTTCTGCGCCGTCATCTCGATGTTTCGCGCGGGGAGCGTATCGTCGACGCCTATGCGGATGCATTGAGCGACCCCGAAAAAGCGGGGGCTGCGGCGCAGACATGGGTCAGATACGAACAGGCGATCGCCGATATCCAAGGCCACGCTTGCGACCGACGCTGGTCCGATGACCGGTTTGTTGTCGGCTTTTCACGGCTGGTAACACACTATTGGCGTCACTCGGCGTGGATGGATGATGATCACATTCTCCGCAACGCCGCGGCGATGGGCGACGTCCCGTTGTCCCTTATCCACGGGCAACTTGACCTCACCGCGCCGTTGGGCCCGGTCTATGCTTTGCATAGGGCTTGGCCGGGGAGTGTCCTCGAGGTTATACAAACGGCTGGGCATGATCGGCGCGACCAAGGCATGGCGGCCGCAATCATCCGCGCTATCCACGCTTAGAGAAAGCGCACCAACGCCCAGCCAATCGCGCCGAGTTGGACAAAATTGAGCGCCACAGAAGCGCCATGCAAGGCGTTAAACCGAGACTTTGCCTTCGCGTCGCCGGCCATCTGTTTGTCGCGGGTGGTGTTGATCATCGGCATCAGGCCTTGCCGAGCAAAGACGGCGATGAGCAGCGTTGTCAGCAACAACACCAGGGCAACGGCGTCGCCGGTGAGGAACACAAGTGCTGCCGCCAGCGCTGAAGTCGCTATGATGAAGAGGTAGTACCATGGGAATGCGTTACGCAGCATGGTGCCTGCCTGCTCGCCGTTGAGCTGGGAAAACACCATCGGCGCGAAGCCAAAAGAATACAGGATCATTCCACCGAACAGGGCGGCGGTCGTCAAAAGCGCGATGCCTTCAACCATTTTAAAGCTCCATCAACAGTGTGAAAACGTCTGTCTGGCCGATTAACTAGCGCACACACCGGCTGCGAAAATGGGCATGCTTTTTCTTGTTTTCACCAAGCCATTGGGCTTAAGTCGCACCACGTTGGGGGTGCGTGCGTAAGGCATTGCCACCAAACGGAACTCAACAGGGAGCTCACATTCATGAAAAAGACCCTTCTTGCGGCGGCCAGTGTTTTGGCCCTTACTGCGGGCGCACATGCTGATGGCCATACGGACGTCAAAATGGGCATCATCCTCGGCTTTACCGGCCCAATTGAATCGCTGACGCCGGATATGGCAGCTGGCGCTGAGATGGCGATGACTGAAGCATCCGAAAGCGGCCAATTCCTCGGCGGCTCGACGATTACACCGGTTCGCGCTGACTCCACCTGCGTTGACGCAGCCGCAGCATCCGCTGCAGCGGAGCGCCTGATCACATCCGACAATGTTTCCGCTATCATGGGCGCAGATTGTTCCGGCGTGACAACAGCTGTCGCAAACAACGTTGCCGTACCGAACGGCGTCGTGATGGTCTCGCCATCAGCGACATCCCCGGCGCTGACCACCATCGAAGACAACGGCCTTTTCTTCCGCACCGCACCCTCCGATGCGCGTCAAGGCGAAGTGCTGGCGGACGTCATCCTTGAGCGCGGCCCGCGTTCTGTCGCCGTGACCTACACAAACAACGACTACGGCAAAGGCTTTGCCGATGCGTTTGCTGCTGCTTACGAAGCAAAAGGCGGCACAATCACCATCACCGCTGCCCATGAAGACGGCAAAGGCGACTATTCAGCGGAAGTTGGCGCACTGGCAGCTGCTGGCGGTGAAGCACTCGTCGTGCTCGGCTATGTTGACCAAGGCGGCCGGGGCATCATGCAAGGCGCCATCGACACGGCTGCTTTTGAGACATTTTATCTCGGCGACGGCATGATCGGCGACTCGCTGCTCGACGTTCCGGGCCTCGGCGATGTGTCCGTTTTCGGTACCGTGCCGGGCGCAGAAGGTGACAATGTCGATAAGTTCAACGAAATGTTCTCAGCGGCGGCCGGTGAAGGCTCCGGTCCGTATCGTGGCGAATCATACGACGCCGCAGCGCTGATGATCCTTGCCATGCAAAAGGCTGGCAACGCGGATCGCGCCAACATCGCTGGCAACATCATGGACATCGCCAACGAGCCCGGCGAGGCAATCGGCCCCGGCGAACTCGGCAAGGCGCTTGAACTCGTCGCCGCAGGCGAGGAGATCGACTATGTCGGCGCGACCAATGTCGAGTTCACCGACGTCGGCGAAGCCGCAGGCACATATCGCGAGTTGATGATCAAGGACGGTGAGTGGGCAACTGAATCAGTTCGCTAAAACGCCATAGACGACCCGAAATCTGTGAACCGGCGCCCTTGTGGCGCCGGTTTTTTGTTGCCCAAAGCGCTTAATCGGCAAATTATATTTGTCTTCCGCTCACATCTCGCGGTCCGGGTGTTGACAGCTCCTCCATATGTGTCATCGTTTTGTCATATTGTGGAAAAGCTTCGGCATGTGTCCCGACCATAGCGTAGGTCCAGCGTTTTATTTGCGTCTCTCCGGAGCCCCGTGCGTGTCCGTCATACCGACGGCTCGCTTGCGGCCATGGATTGGAGAACGCATTGAGAAGCATAGCAAAAACAGCACTTTTCGCCCTCGCCGCGCTGGCCATTTCGGCCGCAAGTCCAGCATTCGCAGCCGACACGAAATCCATTGTCATCTCAAGCCCGGACGTTATCGACGGGCAAACGTTTGAAGATGAATCAGGGCGGGTCTACCGGCTTTACGCTGTGCGGGCGCCCGGCCTTGATGCCGAGTGCGAGAATTCAGACGGTGAAGTTTATGCCTGTGGCGAGCGGGCTCGCGCTGTGTTGGAGGACTACGCCAACGGCATGCTGAGTTGCTTCATTGGAGAGAACGCGTCCGATGGCGTGCCGACTGTTCGCTGCACGGACTTCGCCAACCGGGATCTCGGGTCACGGCTCGTGCGTGCCGGATGGGCGCTGCCCGACCGGACTGTCAGCCAAGCCTATGTGTTTGATGAATTGGAAGCGGAAGCGCGCCGGAGCGGCATGTGGGACGGGCGCTTCACCTTCCGCTGAAGAGGTTCATCCATGTGCTCCCCCTTGCCTGCTTAGGATTTCGCCTAAATTATGTGCATATCGATCAAACGGTGTGCACATCAAGACTTCGTTAACCACACGAGCCGACACTGACCGTCTGATCAGCCATGGTGGTTGCGCGCCACGCCGCTTCCGCCCGGCTTTGAGGAGGTTTGGCTATGGGTCTTTTTCGGAAGTCTGCTGTCTACTTTCTTCTAGCGCTTGCGCCGTGTGTCTTAGCGAGCACTGCGCATGCAGAGCAGCACAATCAAACCATCTATCTTGCGCATCCCGACGCGGTTGATGGTGTGACGCTGACCGATGGCTCCGGGCGGACATATCGCCTCGATGCAGTGTCCCCGCCCCTGTCGCAGCAAACCTGCGCAACCGAAGATGGGGCGTCCGTCAACTGCGCGCAGAGGTCCCGCGTCGTGCTTGAGCAATTTGCATCAAGTGTGCTGACTTGCATTTCGCTCTCGCAGGAGCATGCGTCCCACACCGTGCGTTGTCGTGACGCGATGGGGCGCGACTTGGGCGCGAGGCTCGTGAAGTCCGGCTGGGCGCTGCCGGACCGCGCCACCAGCCACCGCTACATATTCGACGAGATGGAAGCCGAGGCGCTCAAGCAGGGCGTTTGGCGCGTGCGGGCCTACTGAGCACAAACGCAGTCAGCTGTGGCGGATTTTTTCAGGCAGGATGCCCTTCGGCGAAAACCGCAAAACGACCAGTAGAACGAGCCCCATGACGAACAGCCGAAACGGCGCGGCGATGTCTTGCAGGTGTTGATAAAGCGGGGAAGCCGGATCCATGTCGGCGGTGATTTGGCCCACGATCCATGCGCCCGCCGGTTCCGCCTGCACCCAAGTGAACCAGACGATGAAGCCGCCGAGCACCGCACCCAAATTGTTGCCCGACCCTCCGACAATCACCATCACCCAAATCAGGAACGTGAAGCGCAGCGGATTGTAGGTGCCGGGCGTGAACTGACCGTCGAGCGTCGTCATCATGGCACCAGCCACGCCGATGATCGCGGAGCCGAGCACAAACACCTGAAGGTGGCGCTTCTTGATGTTCTTGCCCATCGCCGCGGCCGCTTCTTCATTGTCGCGGATCGCGCGCATCATCCGGCCCCAGGGCGAATTGAGCGCACGCACCAAGAGCGCAAGAATGATCAGCAACACGACGGTGAACATGCCCGCATAGCAGAGCTTCACGAAATGTCCGGAGAACTCGACCACGAGCGGGCGCAGCGCTGCATCAAGATCGGCGCCCGACAAACCGTCAACACGAGCTGAATACACCTGCGCGGTTAGATCGATGAACCATTGCTGGTTTTGAATTTCAATTTCATATGGCACGGGCCAACGCGGCAGGCCGGTAACGTTTTTCACGCCGCGCGCGAGCCAGTCCTCATTTTTCAAAACCGCAATGACGATTTCTGAAATGCCGAGCGTGGCAATGGCCAGATAGTCCGCGCGCAGACCAAGCGCGATCTTGCCGATGAGCCACGCAACCGTTGCCGCCAAAATGCCGCCGAACAGCCAAGAGACCGTAATCGGCAAGCCAAGACCGCCCAAAAAGCCGGTGCGCGCTGGATCAACGCCTTCGATAGCAGCCGTGCCAACGCCGAATGTGGGACGCAGCAGGAAGTAGGCTGCGACCAAGGTGAGGAAGACCAGAAACCCTTTGAAACGTCCTCGCGTGTTGGTCGCAACGAATGCCATGGTCGCCGCGACGCCGATGACCACCAGAACAGCAAGCGCCATCGGTCTTCCGCCGACCGCAATGGCCTCCATCACGGGCGGGTGCGAGACGAGCACCGCCGTTACACCACCAAGAGCCGTGAACGCCATGACGCCCGCATTGAACAGACCCGCATAGCCCCACTGTAGATTGAGGCCCATGGCCATAACCGCAGAGACGAGGCTCATGTTGAGGATCGCAAGGGCGACGGCTGGAGACTGAAACCACGCGGTCGCGACCAGAGCCGCGCCCATGAACAGGAACACCATCGGCGCGCGCAGCGCCGACACCTGCTTTTCAGTGCGGGCCACCGGTTTGGGCATTGTGTCGGTCGTTGACATTGCGGTGTCAGCCATGGCGCTAAATCACCTTTCCGCGGAAAATACCGGTCGGTCTGATCAGCAAGACCAGCACGAGGATGATGAATGAGACGGCGAATTTGTAGTCGGTGGACAGGAACTGCAGAAGGCCTTGGGGCGCAAAATCTTCGGGCACCAGATACCCCACAAAGCGCTTGTAGGCGTAGGTGACCATGACCTCCGAGAACGCCACGATATATCCGCCGACAACAGCGCCGATCGGCTGACCAATGCCGCCTAGAATCGCGGCGGCGAAGATGGGTAGCAGCAACTGGAAATAGGTGAACGGCTTGAAGCTCTTATCGAGGCCATAAAGCGCGCCTGCAATGGTAGCGAGTGCGGCGGCGATGATCCAAGTCACCAGCACTACCCGATCCGGATTGATGCCCGATAGCAGCGCCAGATCCTCGTTATCGGAATAGGCGCGCATTGCCTTGCCCATGCGCGAATAGTTGAGAAACGCAAAAAGCAGGATCACCACGACGATGGCCATGACCACTGTGATTGCCTGCGTCGTCTGGATGGAGAGCGCTTCGTTCAGGCCACTCCACTCCTTGAACTCGCGCGCGCGCACGACAAACCGCTCGCCATCGGTGAAGCGCCGATCATCGGTGCCCATGATGAAGCGAACCGTGGCTGACAACATAAACATCACGCCGACCGAGGAGATGACGAGGACGACGGGCGCAGCGCGGCGCTTGCGGTAAAACGAGAAGACGGCCTTGTCGATCATGATCGCAAAAATCGCAGTCAAGATGATGGCCGGCCCCAGCGCGATAAGCGCTGTTGGCACTGGCCCGCCGGTAATCCCCTGCCCTTGGAGTGCCCATGTCAAAAGGATGACCATGGTCGCGCCAAAAGCCATCAGGTCGCCATGGGCAAAATTCGCAAAGCGCAAAATCCCGAAAACAAGCGTGACGCCCAGTGCGCCAAGCGCGAGCTGTGACCCGTACGTCAGGGCGGGCACAAAGACGAAATTCGTCATCAGGACGAGCGCGTTGAGCAAATCAATCGCGGTGGGAAGCTGTGAGGGGTCCATTATTCAAGCTCCTCACAATAGCCGCGATACACGTCGGCCAATCCCCGGTCATCGCCAATTTTTTCAGCCTTTGACACGTAGACCCCGGACACCTTTCCGACGCGCGACAGCAAAAACATGAAGCCCTGGTTCGTGTCCGCATCGCTGCCGACAAACTTGATGGCGTCGGCCTCACGCTCGACAACTTCGGGCGACAGATATCCATGCTCCCAAGCGATGTGATGCGGGTACCCGCCGCCGTCACCAATCACGTGGAATTCCCAGTTCGCTCCGACGCAGTTTTGAACATCGGCCTCGCATACCTCTGTCATCGAGCACATCATGCCTTTGAATTGATGTTGCGCGGACGCACTTGGCGCCAAGACCGAAGCGAAAAGAACAACAATTGCGACGGATTGGAAAAGCTTCACGTGTCACCCGCCCAAAAAGCTTTTGCGCACTTCCGGGTTGGCGAGCAGTTCCTCGCCAGACCCTTCGCGCCAATTGCGCCCGCCGACGAGCACATAGCCACGGTCAGCAATTTCCAGCGCTTGCCGCGCATTTTGTTCGACCATCAAAATGGCGATCCCAGTGTTGCGCACTTCGATGATGCGGTCGAACAATTCGTCCATGACGATTGGAGAAACCCCTGCGGTCGGCTCATCCAACATCAAGACGGTCGGTTGCGTCATCAATGCCCGGCCAACGGCGACTTGCTGGCGCTGACCGCCGGACAATTCCCCCGCATGCTGGTGCCGCTTTTGCCTGAGGATGGGGAACAGTTCGAAGATCTGTTCCATCGTGGAGCGGAAATCGTCGCGGCGCAGATACGCCCCCATTTCGAGGTTTTCCTGTACGCTCATTCCGGCAAACACATTGTGCGTCTGCGGCACAAAGGCGATGCCCTCGCCGACGCGGGCTTGGGGCGTCAACCTGGTGATGTCCTTGCCGTTGAGTTTCACAGCGCCAAGGCGGACTTTGAGCATGCCCAGCATGGCCTTCATGGCAGTCGACTT
>JBCBHR010000044.1:0-9333 GCA_038525365.1 Pseudomonadota bacterium
TGACACTGGGCCAGACCTATTTGACGACCACCGGGGCGCCACAATCGCTCTCCAAGTTGCCGCTTGATTTGATTGTGGCGTAGCGTAAACCGGTGGCAGGAGCGCGCATGTGGCTGTTTTGACGGGCAATCTGGTAAAGACGATAGCAATCTGGGCGGTCGCGCTCAGCCTTGTTGCGTGCAACTCCACCGAGGCCACGCTGGATGTGAGCGGCGAGAACGTGACAGAAGGTGTGGCCGTTCAAACGACGGCCCCTCCGCCTGCAACTGTCGTCGCGAATGGGCAGGCGACCACCACCAGCACGCTTGGTGACAGCGCCGCGGTGGCGTCCTCAACAACGCCAAACCCCACTTCAACGCCTGCGCCCGCTCCGGCCGCTACCCCATCGGCATCCAATATCGCCGCTGTTTCGCAATCGCAGGTCTACTTTGCGCCCATCGTCGGCGCGCCAGTCGACAAGGTGACCGCGCTGTCCCGCCGCTTGTCGGCAGCCAGCCCCACACGCGGCGTGCGTCTTTCGCCGTCAAAGGCGAGCGGCATCAACCATGAGATCCGCGGCTATTTTTCAGCTTTGTCCGAGAACGGTCAGACAACAGTCATCCATGTGTGGGATGTGTTCACACCAAACGGCCAACGTGTGCATCGCATCCAGGCGCAGGAGCGCGTCAGTGGCGTTTCCGCTGATCCGTGGCGCATCGTTCCCGCTGCAACGATGGAAGCGATCGCCGAGAAAGTGCTCGCTGAATATTCGAGCTGGCGCGGTGGTCGCGCTTAACGCTGTTTGTGGCCAAACCAAAGAATAGGGTGCACGAGGCCAGCGCGTGCTTGCAAACGTGGGCGTCACGGTTAAAACGCGCGGCAGAGACCCCAGCGAAAAGGCGATCGGCTGATGAAACTGTTTGCGGGAAACTCAAACCGCCAGCTCGCCGAAAGTGTGGCCAAATATCTGGGCGTCAGTATTGGCCGCGCCAATGTGCGCCGGTTTGCCGACGACGAGATTTTCGTTGAAATCCAGGAAAATGTGCGCGGCGAGGATGTCTTCATCCTGCAATCCACCTCGCGTCCGGCCAATGATCATTTGATGGAAATGCTAATCATGATCGACGCGTTCCGTCGGTCGTCGGCGCGCCGCATCACGGCTGTGCTTCCATACTTTGGATACGCCCGCCAAGACCGACGGGCGCAGGGGCGCACGCCGATCTCAGCCAAGCTGGTTGCAAACCTGATCACGCAGGCCGGTGCAAACCGCGTCCTGACGCTTGATCTCCATGCGGGTCAGATCCAGGGCTTCTTTGATATCCCGACGGACAACCTGTTTTCGGTTCCCGTCATGGCGCGCGACATCAAGGTGAAGAACCGCGATCTGAGTTCGTGCGTTGTGGTTTCGCCTGATGTTGGTGGCGTTGTGCGCGCGCGTTCGCTTGCCAAACGTTTGGATGACACGCCACTTGCCATTGTCGACAAGCGTCGCGAGAAGGCAGGCGAGAGCGAAGTGATGAACGTCATCGGTGATGTCGCCGGCAAGCACTGCTTCTTGATCGACGATATAGTCGATTCCGGCGGCACGCTGTGCAACGCAGCTGAGGCGATGGTTGCCAAGGGCGCCGACAGCGTTACGGCGTATATCACGCATGGTGTCCTGTCTGGTGCAGCCGTGGAGCGCGTGGAAAACTCGGTGCTCAAGGAATTGGTGACCACCGACTCCATCCAGCCACGCCCTGACGTTCACGCGGCAAAGAAAATCCGGGTCCTCCCGGTTACCGACCTGATTGGCGAAGCCATCGTGCGAACCGCGCATGAGCAGTCGGTATCTAGCTTGTTTGACTAGGGGCGCACTTGCCGGATCATGAACCAACATTTTGGTTGATCGCAGGGCCGAACGGCGTCGGAAAAACGACCTATGCTTTCAAACACGTCAAGGCGCTGACCGGCAGCATTAACTTCGTCAACATGGATGAGATCGCTCGCGGCCTGTCGCCGCTTGACCCATCAGCGGTCGAGCGAGATGCGGCACGACTGGCGCTATCGCGTGCGCGAAAAATGATCGCGGACCAACACACATTTGCGATGGAAACAACCATGTCACGTCAAACACATCGTGCGCTCCTAAAGGCGGCAAGCGCCAATGGGATGAAGACTTCGCTTATGTATTTCAGCGTGCAGAGCCCAGATATTTGCCGCGCCCGCGTTGCGCGCCGCGTCGCCGAAGGCGGACATGATGTTCCGTCCGATGTCATCGAGCGCCGGTTTGGGCGCAGCCATGCAAATCTCCCGGCCTATGCCGCTCAGTGCTCACTTTGGCGCGTGTATGAGGCAAGCGCGATGACGCCGTGTCTCGCGCTTGAGGGGAAGGCCGGTGCATTGCATTTCGCGGATGCACATTGCTTGACCCACGCAAACGAGGCCGTTCGACAGTTTCGCGCTACTTTCGCTTAAGCCACGGCCAACCCGCTGAAAATGGCAATCAAACCGGCGACCGCTGCCGCGCCAAGCACGACAAACAGGTTCACCTTGAACCGCAGCAAGGCGACGCATGACGCGACCGCGATCACGAGCGCGACGAGGTCGGTGCTCGATAGCGCGATCTGCGGGAGCCAAACAAATCCGGTTTGCGCATAGTCTGGCTCGCCGAAAAGCACGGCGATGCCAAACCAGATGGCAAGGTTCAGTATGACGCCCACGACCGCCGCGGTGACGGTGACAAGTGAGGCTGAAAGCCAGCGCACATGGCGCAGGCGCTCCATGTGCGGCGCACCGGCAAAGATCCACAAAAAGCACGGCACAAAGGTGAAGAACGCCGCAATCAGACCGCCGGACAAACCACCCAATTGGGCAAGCGTGCCCGCCGCGTTGGCGCCGCCGACAAAGCCCACAAACACCAGCACAAGCACCAGTGGGCCAAGCGTTGTCTCGGCAAGCCCCAGACCCTTGAGCATGTCAGCCGCGGTGAGCCAGCCATAGACCTCCACGGCCTGCTGGCCGACATAGGCGAGCACGGCATACGCGCCGCCAAAGGTCACAATAGCCGTCTGTGAAAAGAAGAGCGCCGCCTGCTGCTCGAACTGCCCGCGCATGGCAAATGCCAGAAACGCAAGCGGCACAAGCCAGATTGCGCCCCATACGAGAACCGCGCGTATGGTCTGCTCCATGGGGCTGCCCGTCACGGAAGCCTGCTGCTCGACTTCATCGTCATCGGTGCTGGCGGGTACGAGATCAGGCGCGGCTCTCCAAAGCAAAAAACCAACCAGCGCTGCGCCGAGAATAATAATTGGAAACGGAATGCGCAGAAAAAAGATCGCGATGAAGGCAACCGCCGCAACAGCATACATCGCAGGTGTCTTCAGCGCCTTGCCGGAGACTTTGATGAGCGCTTGCAGGACGACGGCGATCACGGCTGCCTTCAAGCCGTAAAAAATACCGGCCATCAGCGGCACATCACCAAAGGCAACGAAGATTGATGCTAGCGCCAGCATCATGGCGAGGCCGGGCAGGATGAAGAGCAGACCAGCGATCACACCGCCGCGCACACCATGCATCAGCCAACCGGCATAGGTCGCCAGTTGCATTGCCTCCGGCCCGGGCAGCAGCATGCAGAAGTTGAGCGCATGCAAAAACTGCTTCTCAGACAGCCATTTTTTTTCGTCGACAAGCACGCGGTGCATGACAGCGATTTGTGCGGCAGGGCCGCCAAATGACAGAAGCCCGATCTTTGCAAAGGCGCGGGTGGCTTCGGCTTGGCTGACATCGGCGCCGGTTGCTTGTGTGTTAGATACCAGCACTGTCTGCCTCCGTGACCGCGAGTTCATCTGTGGCGAAGCCGACGGCAATCATGGCTTCCATACCGCCGTCCACGTAGCGGCAGTCGAGCCCCACATCGCGTAGATATCCGCATACGGCCTGGCTCACCTCGTGGCCGTGCACGCAGCAGATGACAAGTTGATGACCGGTAAACTGCTGCGCCCAATTGCGCGCATCGAACGGATGCCGCCAGACCGATCCGCTAAGCGCGCGACCGGAAACGAGCCGGGCCTTTGGCTTGCGCACGTCAATGAGTGTGATGTCATCACGGATGGATTTGAGGTCGGTGGGTGAGATGGATTGCATGACTGCCTCCGCATAAATCGCGAAGGCGGAACTTGGGGCGCAAAACCCTCAAGCGGGGCGCCCGCCACTGGCCCCTCCATGATCACTAACGCAAGTTGCGGCCCAATAACAAGGGCGCGTTGACCGTCACACTTCGATGCCCGCCACGCAGGCCTTGAAGTCCTGAACAGCCGGAGCGGCACCTGCGAGCGGCACGGCAACCGCCTGATCGCCAAGCACGGCCACAGCAATGTTGTTGAACTCAAGCCCGTTAAGCACATTGCCGAACCCGCTGTCCGTCACGGTGACAGTTGAGCCGTCTTCGGAAAGCGTGTGGCGGTCGGTCGTGATCGTGTTGCGGCGCGGCCCATCAAACCGCATGGCAAAAACCCGGTCGTTTTCCCAACCGCGTGTCGATGTCACCGCAATGGCATATTCCGCGCTTGCCGGGTCGTATGTCACCAGAACCGACGCGCCCTGGCTGTCGTGTTGCAGTTCGCACACGCGGCCCGATGTGGCCTCCCAAGCCAATGTCGGCGAAGCTGTGAGCAGGAGTGCGAGCAGGGCGCGGATGAGCATGTTTTTGTCGCCTGAGATTGTGAGCGTTGGCGCAAATCTACCAGCGCGAAGCCTCAGTTTGCAACGCGGCACATCAGCTGGTTTTATATGTCGACGAATATCGCAGTGTCGCGTTTGGGCGGTCACGCATCACCAAGCGTCGGGTGGCGTCATCCTCCCCACACGCCCAGCGCACCCACTTGCGCCTGCACCCGTCTTCGCCTATACGCCCGCCATCCGCGCAGACACCCTTGGAGGCAGCGCGGCTGGGGATTTTGATCCTCGGTGACATGGGTTCACCACTCCAAATATGCCCTCGAAAGGAAATGCTATGAGCGAAACTTACGTGCTCACAGCCGAGGCGCGCGACCGGGTCGGTAAGGGGTCCGCCCGGGCTATTCGTCGCCAAGGCCATGTGCCCGCCGTGATTTACGGCGACAACCAGTCTCCCTTGTCCATCGCGGTCTCCCGCAAGGACGTGACGCAAATGATCATGTCCGGTGGTTTCTTGACCACGGTTGGCCAGATCGAAGTCGACAGCAAAAAGCACAAAGTGCTGGCCAAGGACTTCCAGGTCGATCCGGTCAAAGACACGCTGATGCATGTCGATTTCCTTCGGATTTCGGCAAAGTCCGTCGTGACGGTCAACGTTCCGGTGCACTTCGAGAACGAAGAAACCTGCCCGGGCCTCAAGATGGGCGGCGTGCTCAACGTTGTTCGCCACGAAGTCGAGGTGAACGTGCCAGCCGACTCCATACCGGAATTCTTCACGCTTGACCTTGCCACCGCAGAAGTTGGTGACGCGCTGAAGATTTCGTCCATCAACCTGCCGGAAGGCGCAGAGCCGACCATCACCGACCGCGACTTCACGATCGCGACGATTGCCGCACCGGGTGGTGGCGTGCAGTCTGATGATGATGAAGCAGCAGCGCCGGAAGAAGTGCCTGCTACCGCGCAAAAAGACGAAGAGTGATCGCCTGATCCGCGCCGGGGAGAGACGGGATGAAAATCATCGTTGGTCTCGGCAATCCCGGTGCGAAATATGCGGGCAATCGTCACAATATCGGTTTCATGGCGGCGGACGCGATCGTTCGCCGCCATGCCTCTTTCGGGCCTTGGCAAAGGAAGTTTTCTGCCGAGATTTGCGAAGGCCGCCTCCACGGCGAAAAACTCCTCATCCTCAAACCATCGACCTTCATGAACCTGTCGGGCCAAGCCGTTGGCGAGGCCATGCGTTTCTACAAACTCGGCGCGGACGCGGTCACCGTCTTTTATGATGAGCTTGATCTTGCGCCCGGCAAAGTACGCATCAAGTCCGGGGGCGGCCATGGCGGTCACAATGGCATCAAGTCAATGGACGCCCATTGCGGCAAGGACTACCAGCGCGTCCGCCTCGGCATCGGCCATCCGGGATCAAAGGAAAAAGTCACCGGCCATGTGCTGGGCGATTTTGCCAAGGCCGATCACGCTTGGCTCGATCCGCTGCTTGACGCCGTTGGCGACGAGATCGGTCTTTTGGTCGAAGGCGACAATCCCGGTTTCATGAACAAGCTGGCGCTCGCCGTCGGTGACAACAAACCGGCCGAACCGGCACGAAACGCGCCAAAGGCGAAATCGAAGCCGAACCACAAATCGCAGCAAAGCCACGTCCGCCAAGCGCGCGACACAGCGCAAAAGCCCGAGGCCAAGGGCCCGATGGCCGACATGTTAAAGCGGCTATTGGGGAAGTAATCTGCTCAACAAAAAGGCTAAAACATTAAAACCCCGTTTTGCTTTCAAACACCATTTCCGTACCCGTCACCGGATGCTTGAAGGCCAGTCTTTCTGCATGCAGCAACAGTCTCTTGCTCATCGCCAAGGCTTCGTCATGCGCGTAGAAGCGGTCACCGAGGATTGGGCAACCGATGGATGCCATGTGGACACGGAGTTGATGTGAACGACCGGTTTTAGGGCTAAGTGCAATGAGGCTTGTTTTGCCATCGCTTGCCAGCACCTGCCAGCGAGTTTCGGCGGCTTTGCCGAGCGTGAAATCGACCATCTGTTTGGGGCGTTGGGGCCAGTTGCAGCGCAATGGAAGTGTGATTGTGCCGTTGTCTGACATCGGCCTGTCCCACACTTTTGCGATGTAGCGTTTTTCGATTTCGCGGCGCTGGAATTGCGCGCTTAGATTGCGGTGCGCGTCGATATTCAACGCCATGATCATCAGGCCCGATGTGTCGAGGTCGAGCCGGTGAACTATTGTTGCGGATAGATGGTCGGCGCGAACACGAGCCTCAACGCAGTCGCCGTGATCGTCGGCCTTGCCAGGCACAGACAACAGGCCAGACGGCTTTTCCAGCACCAGCAGATCATCATCCACGTGGTGATAGTAAAGCGGCGTGGTCGGCGGCTCATAAATGAAACGGGGCGATTGCCCTTGGCTCAGCATCGCCCCGCTTTTCCAGACTTGTGTGATGACCGCAAGCGGTGCGGCTACATCTAAATCGCCAAATATTCCTCGCGCAGTTGCGCGTTGTCCAACACCTCTTTGGCTGTGCCGTCAAAGACGACCTTGCCGGTGTCGAGGATGACGGACCGGTCGGCGAGCTCAAGCGCACGTACGGCATTCTGCTCGACAAGGATCGTCGTGATGCCCTGCGTCTTGATGATTTCGAGCGTCTTCTCGATTTCATCGACGATGACAGGCGCGAGGCCCTCATAGGGTTCATCGAGCAGCAGGACTTTGATGTCGCGGGCGAGCGCTCGGGCGATGGATAGCATCTGTTGCTCGCCTCCTGACAGCGTGACGCCCTCCTGCTTGCGGCGTTCGCCGAGGCGCGGGAACAGGTCGTAGAGCCGGTCAAGGCTCCAGCCGATGGGTTCGACGATTTGCGCCAGTTGCAGGTTTTCCTCAACCGTCAGGCCTTGGATGATCCGGCGGTCCTCCGGTACGAGCACGAGCCCTGCCTTGGCGGCTTCGTGGCTGGACATGGAGTGCAGATGTTGGTGGTCCAACCAGATCTCGCCATAGGTCAGCGCGGGGTCATCGACGCGTGCCAGCGTGCGCAGCGTGGACGTTTTGCCCGCACCGTTGCGGCCCAGCAGCGCCAGGATTTCGCCCTCGTGCACGTTGAATGACACACCCTGCACGATGTAGCTTTCGCCATAATAGGCGTGGATGTCGTGCACCGATAAGAAGGCCGGTGCCGTTGCGGCCATATTGGCCTGTTTGGAAAAATCCGGGCGTTCGCGGTCGGTGCGTGGCGTGGTGTCTAGGTCAAGCTGGCTCATGCGGCTTCTCCAAGATAGGCTTCCTTGACCTTTGGATGGCCCTTGATGTTTTCCGGTGTGTCCTCGACGAGCGGCGTGCCTTGGGCAAGCACGGTGATGCGTTGGGCGAGCGAAAAGACAACGTGCATGTCGTGCTCGATGATCACCATGGTGATGTCGCGTTGGTCGCTGATCTCTTTGAGAAGGTCGATGGTGTTGTTGGTGTCGGCGCGCGCCATGCCCGCTGTCGGCTCGTCGAGCAGCAGCAGCTTGGGTTGCTGCACCAGACACATCGCCATCTCCAGACGGCGCTTGTCGCCGCGTGACAGCGAGCCCGCCATCTCGTCGCGTTTGCTCGCCATGTTGACCTCTTCGAGCATCTCTTGTGCCTCGGCCAGAATGCCCGCTTCGGCTTCGATGCTCTCAAAGGCGTGCATGCGGAATGAGCCGTCGCGTTTGGCAAAGCATGGGATCAGCATGTTTTCAGCAACCGTTAAGTCCGGGAAGACTTCCGGTGTCTGAAAGACGCGGCTGATGCCCATCTGGTTGATTTGGTGCGGCGAGCGGCCAAGCACGGGCTGACCGTCAAACAGTACGGTGCCCGTGTCCGGCATCAGCTTACCAACGAGGCAGTTGAGCAGTGTCGATTTCCCCGCCCCGTTGGGACCGATGATCGCGTGAACCGAGTTCTCTTTGATGTCGAGATTGACATCGCCGAGCGCCTGCAGTCCGCCAAAGCGCTTGTTGACGCCGCTGACTTCAAGAATGCCCATTATTCGTCACTCCCATTCAGTGTGTCAGGCGACATGTGGTTGTGTTTTCGGGTGATGCTCAGGATCACGCACGGGTATTTCCGGCTTGGGCTGGCGCTTGAAGAGCTTGGCGATGCGCTGCCCACCTTCGATCAGGCCGCCCGGCAGGAAGATGACCACCAGCATGAACATGATGCCCAGTGTCAGGTGCCAGCCTTTGCCGACAAACGGATAGAGGATCGTCACAAGCACATCGTTCAGACCATCTGGGAAGATCGAGAACCACTGCTCCAAAATGCCCTTGTTGATCTTGGAGACGATGTTTTCCATGTATTTGATGAAGCCCGCGCCGAGGATCGGTCCGACCAGCGTGCCTGCACCGCCCAGAATGGTCATGAGAACCACTTCGCCTGAGGCCGTCCAGAACATGCGCTCAGCACCGGCCAGCGGATCCATCGCCACCATCAGGCCGCCTGCCAAGCCAGCATACATGCCCGAGATGATGAAGGCTGCCAGCGTGTAGGGCTTGGGGTTCAGCCCCGTATAGTTCATGCGGGTTTGGTTGGACTTGATTGCCCGCAGCATCATGCCAAACGGTGAACGGAAGATGCGAATTGCGATGTAGAATGCGATCAGCATCACGACGGCGCAAAGATAGTAGCCGACGTTGAACGTGAAGAGCCAACTGCCG
>JBCBHR010000045.1:0-9194 GCA_038525365.1 Pseudomonadota bacterium
CACCCGGACATCGCAAAACCGGTAAAATACGACCGGTCCCGGACACCGTCCCTTAACGCTGCCACTTAGCCGAATGTCAAAATCCGCCTGTTACTGATGCTGAAAGGCGAACGTCAGGGGATGACCATGAAACGCTGCGTCGTATTTGATAACGCACCGATAATTCGCAAAGTTGCGAAGCGCATATTGTCCGATGATGACATGGTGGTCATCGAAGCCGAAAGTGGCCGCGACATGCTGGCCAAGGCTGAGTTCGACATGCCGGATTTCTTCCTGATCGACGCCGGCGTGCGCGACATGGAACTCAATGATGTCATCGCAACAATCCGTCGGATGAAAGCCAAGGTTCGGCCATTTATCATCGTGTCCATGCACGAGTTGGATATCGTTTTGATGGCGCGTGCCAAGCGCGTGGGCGCAGACGAACTGCTGCTCAAGCCGTTTGATCGAAAAATGCTGATCTCACAATTCGAAGATTTCGAACGCCGTGCATTGGAAGAAGCTGCGGCCGCGGCAGCTTGATCAAAATTCATGAGACCAAAACGAAAAAAGCCGCTCAGTGATGGAGCGGCTTTTGATTTTGGGTTCACCAAACTGAATGCGCTGGTCAGGCGCTTTCAGCCAGGGTTGCTGGGTCCGGGTCCCGCAACACATAGCCTCGGCCCCACACTGTTTCGATGTATCCAATGCCACCGGAAGCCGCGTCGAGCTTTTTACGAAGCTTACAGATGAAGACGTCGATGATCTTCAATTCCGGCTCATCCATGCCACCATAGAGGTGGTTCAGGAACATTTCCTTGGTGAGCGTTGTGCCCTTGCGCAGCGAGAGCAGCTCCAACATCTGATATTCCTTGCCGGTCAGATGCACGCGCTGGCCGCCAACTTCCACGGTTTTCGCGTCGAGGTTGACAATCAAGTCGCCCGTCGTGATCACAGACTGGGCATGGCCTTTGGACCGGCGCACAATTGCATGAATGCGCGCAACCAGCTCATCCTTGTGGAAGGGCTTGGTCATGTAATCGTCGGCGCCGAAGCCGAGGCCACGAACCTTGTCTTCAATCCCAGCCATGCCTGACAGGATCAGGATCGGCGTTTTGACTTTCGACAGACGCAATGTCCGCAAAACTTCATAGCCGGACATGTCTGGCAAGTTCAAATCAAGCAAAATGATATCGTAATCATAAAGCTTTCCGAGATCGACGCCTTCTTCACCTAGGTCGGTTGTGTAGACGTTGAAGCTCTCGGACTTGAGCATCAACTCAATGCTTTGTGCGATCGCACTGTCGTCTTCGATCAGCAAAACACGCATTCTATTCCCCTTGTGCAGCTCGAGGCCCGCTTGTCGACGCCGCGGCTCTCCCCAAACCTTCTCGAACACCCTGCCAACAAATGGTTAACAAAACCTGTTGACCAGTTGCAAGGCTTCAAACTCCATTAAGTCATTTTGTTAAGATATTGAATTTTCTGCATAAAAATGACTGCCTTGTTGAATCATTTTATCAGTTCACCAGCCTAAGTGGCTGCTTGGACTCATCAATTCCCTAACGGTGCAGGCGCAAAAGGCACGACGAGAAAAATGTGATTTACCCCGCCTTAAACGTTACCGGGTACGCTTAACCCTGCACGTAAACAAATGGTTACTTCGGGGCCACGTTTCGGGCAGCGTACGGGCGTGTTTTGTCCGGTCAGCGTGTGGAGTATTGCGTAATGAAGTCGAAAAACAGCCTCATCAGGCTCAAGCAATTTCAGGTCACCGAAAAACACCGCCAGGTGGACCAGTTAGACACCATGATTTCGGAATTTGAGCGCATGGCAAGCGAGCTTGACGCCCAAATCCAGTCAGAAGAGCGCAAAGCGCGCATCACTGACGTCAACCACTTCGCCTATCCAACCTTTGCAAAGGCCGCGCGTACCCGCCGCGACAACCTATTCAACTCAATCAAGGATCTGAAGATGCAAAAGGAAGCGGCCGAAGGGGCGCTGATGGACGCGGAAGCCGAACTTCAAAAGGCAGAACGGCTTGAGGTGCGCGAGGCACGTGCTGTTGAGGAACAGGCGCCTGCCCAATCCGCCTATGACCGTTCGGCGATGATCGGCTGACGCAGTTGCGCATCCACATCTGAATATCGAGCACTTGCTTGCAGCGCCCAATGGGCGCCGTTATGCGTTTTGCATGCGCATCACCATCGCCCTGTTGACCCTGCTGGCCGCCATGTGCCTTCCGCTCGGTTGGGTCCTCCCGCTTTTGCAGTTGGAGCGACTGTTCTTTTTCACCGACACGCCATCCCTGATTGGATTGGTCTCGGGGCTGTGGGGCTCCGCCGATTACGGCTTGGCGATCATCATCGCGATTGTGTCTTTTGCGTTTCCGGTCGCGAAACTCGTGGCACTTGCCGCCATGGTTACAACGCCAACCGATGAGGACGACGCGGTGCATCGCATCGGCAAATGGCTCGCCACATTCTCAAAATGGTCGATGTTGGACGTGGTATTGGTGGCTTTAGCGATCTTTGCTGCCAAGACGACCGGCCTTGCCACTGCGATCTCGCAGCCGGGCATTTGGTTTTTTGCAGCCTCGGTCATCGTAAGCACGATTGCAGCCGGGTTGCCAACCCGGCTGAGCGTGCAGGAAAAGTCACTTGGCGGCGACTACACGTCCGGCCAGTGAATCTTCGCTAGTGACGATATTGCTGAATACGGGTCGTGCGCAGGCCAGCCAGACCATGCTCATCAATCGACGCCTGCCATGAAAGATATTCTTCCACTGTCAGCGTATACCGGTCGCAAGCCTCTTCGAGGCTTAGCAGCCCGCCACGCACGGCGGCAACAACTTCGGCTTTACGACGGATGACCCAACGCCTGGTGGTTTTGGGTGGAAGATCATTGATCGTCAGCGGCGAACCGTCCGGCCCGATGACATATTTGACACGCGGTCTAATCTGATCGGTCATTTTACTCTCTACACACACGACCTGCTCGTACGCCAAACTATCGCCGCACATTTAAAAAACGGCTAAGCTTCCACTAAGAAAGCGGTAACGTTTTGGGACAGGCGCGCCGGTGTCGACGCTGGCGCCTAGGCCGCACTGGAATTGCAAGCCCAGGCGTTTTATATGCGCCGCTTCGGAGACAGCATGACCCTCAACTCGTTGGACATCGCAAAAGCACCAGAAGACACCCGCGTGGTCGTGGCCATGTCGGGAGGCGTCGACTCATCTGTCGTCGCAGGCATTTTGCATGGCCAAGGCTATGAGGTGATCGGCATCACGCTGCAACTCTATGACTACGGTGCCGCCGCGCGCAAAACCGGCACATGCTGCGCGGGCCAGGATATCGACGACGCACAGCGCGTGTGTGAAGAACTCGGCATTCCGCATTACGTTCTCGACTATGAGAGCCGTTTCCGGGAAGCGGTCATCGACTCATTTGCCGACAGCTATATTGCGGGCGAAACGCCGGTGCCGTGCATATCGTGCAACCAGACCGTCAAATTTGCCGACCTTTTGAAGACAGCGCGCGATCTCGACGCGGATTGTTTGGCGACCGGGCATTATATCGCGTCCGTGCCCGATGGAGCGACCGGCCATCGCGCCCTGTTGCGCCCAGCCGACGCCAACCGCGACCAAAGCTATTTCCTGTTTGCAACAACGCAGGATCAGGTCGATTTCCTGCGCTTTCCGCTTGGCCACATGACCAAGGATGAAGTGCGTGCAATCGCAACCGACATGGGTCTGGTCGTCGCCGACAAGCCGGACAGCCAAGACATCTGCTTTGTGCCAGAAGGCAAATATGCCGATGTCATCTCCAAACTGCGCCCAAACGCGGCGCTGGCCGGTGATATCATCCACATGGATGGCCGTGTGCTCGGTCAACATGAAGGCATTTTGCACTACACGATTGGCCAACGTCGCGGCCTGAACGTCTCTGTGGGGGAGCCGCTATACGTGGTGAAAATCGATGCCCGCACACGGCGTGTGATCGTCGGGCCGCGTGAAGCACTCGATACGCATTTTGTTGCGCTGCGAGAATTCAACTGGCTCGCGGGCACACAAGAAAACACGATCGGCGAGACACCCATCGATGTTCTGGCCCGCGTCCGCTCCACACGGCCGCCGAAACCCGCTCGGCTCATGCACCGCAACGGCGCGATCACGGTCGAACTGATCGGCGGAGAAGAAGGCGTCGCGCCGGGTCAAGCTTGTGTGCTCTACGACGGCGAAGGCGCAGGCGCCCGCGTGCTCGGCGGCGGGTTCATCGATGCGACCGAACGAACACCACACGTCGAAACCCAATTGTCAGCGCTGGACGAAGCCGTCGCAGCTTAAGCTCAAAAAGCCCGTCGCCCCTGCTAACTTTATAAGGCCAGAAAGCCTCTATTCGGCTGCCTCTGCCAGTGCGCTTTGCCCAACATAGGCGCGGATCGTTTCGATCACTTGGTCGATGTCGGCATCGGTCAAGTATGGATGCATGGGCAGGCAGAGGATTTGGGCCGGCTTGCTCTCAGTTACTGGCAATCCATTTGGCGCGACCGGATAGGTTTCGTAGGCATCCTGCTGGTGCAGCGGCTTCACATAATAGATGACCGATGGAATGCCGTTTTCTCCGAGATGGGCTTTCAGGCCATCGCGTACCGGTGTTTCAATGGCGTATTGCGCCCATGCCGAACGCATGCCCTGTGGGTTGAACGAGGTCTTTACCACGTCCTTCAACCCGTCATGGTAGCGCTGCGCAACGCGATTGCGGGCTTCCATCTCGTCTTCGAGGATATCGAGTTTTTCCAGCAGGATCGCAGCCTGGATCGTGTCGAGGCGTGACGTCAGCCCAACGCGAACATTGTCATACTGGCTCTCGCCTTTGCCGTGAAACGCGACCGAACGCATAATTTCGGCAAGGTCGGCGTCATGGGTCATCACCGCGCCGCCGTCGCCATAACACCCAAGGGGCTTGGCGGGATAAAAGCTGGTGGACGCCACATCGCCAAACGCGCCACAGAAGCGATCACCAAGCTTTGCACCGGTCGCTTGCGCCGCATCGGAGATGACTTTCACGCCATGGGCGCGCGCGATCTGTCCAATGATAGGGTAGTCTGCGACCATCCCGAACAGATCAACCGGGATGATGGCCTTGGGCGTCAGGCGGCCCTCGGCTGATATCATCGCAATGGCCGCCTTCAACGAGGCCGGATCCATCAGATAGGTCTGTGGATCGATATCGACGAAAACCGGCTCCGCACCGACAAGCGCGACGACTTCGGCCGTTGATGCAAACGTGAAACTTGGCACGAAGACCGCATCGCCCGGCCCAACGCCCCAAGCCATCAGGGGGATTTGCAGCGCATCAGTGCCACTTGCGCAGGCGACCACATGCGGAACACCTAGATAGTCGCCAAGGCGCTTTTCAAACTCTGCAACTTCGGGGCCGAGAATGTACTTCCCGCTTTGGACAACGGCGGTGACAGCCTCTTCAAGCTTTGTGCCAAGGCGGGCCCTTTGGGCGCCGAGATCGATGAATTGCATACTGTCCCCAGTCGTCTGTCTGCTGTTCCGGTTAGCCCGGTTTATCGAGCAACTCTGCCGCAATATCCCTTCGCACTTGCGAAAGAAAGCAGCGTTGCTTCACACCTGAAAGCGCACTGTAACCGATGGTGAGCGGCTCAACCAGTGGACAAAATACGCACAACAGCAGCGCCTTGCGCACCATCCGTCAGCGGCTGCGCACCATTGGCGATGCAATCGATGAAGTGCTGCAACTCATCGGTCAACGCCATGCCAGGCTCAGTTGCAATGGCGTGTGGCTCGCCGCGCTCGAACTGCCATTTCTCACCGGGCTTTGATGCTGAATGGGGCACAAAGGTCAGCTTTTCAGGCCAATCCGCCCAGTCGTCCCAGATCAGGCTGCCTTTGGTGCCCTTGGCTACAAAACGACGCTCATTATAGGCGCTGTGTCGTGACACGTGGACATCTGCCGACCGCCCACCGTCAAAACGCATGTGGATATGCCCGCTGTCGGCCTGATCGGAAGCAAAGGCATGGCGCACCACACTCACATCGGTGGGTTCGCCGCCAAAGACGCTCAACACCAAAGACAGATCGTGCGGTGCCAAATCCCAAAGCGCATCAAAAGTCGCGTGAAACTTACCAAACGCAAGCCGGTGCGACTGGATGTGCACGATGTCGCCCGCGCGACCACCATCAATCTCCGTGATCAGCGCCTTAAATGTGTTGTGGTAGCGCAGGATGTGTCCGGCCATCAGTATGCGCCCAACACCACGCGCTTTGGCAACCATCGCGTCCGCGTCTTCAGGAGCGAGCGAGATCGGCTTTTCCACGAGCACATGTTTGCCCGCGTCCAGCGCACGCATCGCCATGGCGGCGTGGGCGGACGCGGGCAACGCAAGCACCACCGCATCAATGGATTGGTCGGCGAAAATGGCTTCGGGGGTCATGGCCATTGCGCCATGTTCGACGGCCATCGCGCCTGCGACATCGGCATGCTTGTCGGTAACCGCGGCCAGCACACCCAAACCTGCCAATGTGCGGATGTGATTGCGGCCCCAATAGCCACAGCCAAATGCGGCGATGCGTGGAGAAGTCATGTTACGCGCCAAACTCGTCTTGCCCGCTCCCGCATAGTGTTTTGGCCCCAACCGCGCAATCGGGAAACCGTCGCATGGAAGCCATCGGCCAACTCGTCTTGACAGGTCACGGCACCGCCCATAAGACGCGGCCTCGCAAGCGCGCATGCGCGTTCTGGCGGAGTAGCTCAGTCGGTTAGAGCAGCGGAATCATAATCCGCGTGTCGGGGGTTCAAGTCCCTCCTCCGCTACCACTTTTCCCCGCATCTGAAAGCCATCAACCGGACGCCATGGCGGCAACGGTCTCGCGTTTCGAAATGTGCGAGTTGATCAGGAATGGGTCAGGGCGCTGGTTTTCGACAACCCATCGCGCCAAAGCTTCTGCCGCGTGGTTGCCCATCTCATCGACGGGCAGATGCACAGTCGTCAGTCGAGGAAATGTTTCTTTGGCAGCGGGCAGGTCGTGGATGCCCATCACGGACATGTCGTCAGGCACGGCCAAACCCTCGCGGTGCAGTTCATGAAGCGCGCCGAATGCCAAAACATCGGAAAGGCACAGAAGCGCGGTGTAGCGCTGCGATGCTTGCAACACACGCCTCGCCGCCGCTGCGCCACCTGCGACCGAGAACTCCGTCTCGTAGAGCCCATGGAGCCGATCCGCACGCAACGACGCGATGGCTTTAAGACGCGACGACGTGCGGTCATTGTCAGCCGCCGATCCATGAACCACCGCGATGCGCTGGTGGCCCATCGAAACGAGATATTCATAGGCAAGCGTCGCGGCGTAGTGATTGTCATACCCGATGGTCGGCAAGCGAAAGCTCGGGTCAAAGCACGATATGGCAACGCTTGGCACGCGGCTGCGCTCGATGATCTTGTAGAGCGGATCGCAGTGGGATGTGCCAGTAAGGAAAAAGCCCTCAACACCATTGTCCAACAGTTCCTGAGCCTTGCGCGCCTCCGTGTGGAGGTCGTCATCCGTGGTGGCGACGACAAGGGAAAAGCCAAGATCGACGAGCCGCTTTTCAATGGCACTGATCGTCAAAGCGAAGATGTCGCTGTCGAGCGTCGGGATGAGCGCGCCCAATATGCGTGTGCGGCCGGAATTGATCGCCCGTGCAGCTGCGTTTCGCACAAAGCCCAATTCTTCGATGACAGCTTCAACACGTGTGCGCGTTTTCAGATGCACAAGGCTTGGCGTGTTGAGTACGCGTGACACCGTTGCCACCGACACGCCCGCCAAACGGGCAACATCACGCAGATTTGCCCGCCTTTTCACCAGAGATCGACCGACCATGGCGCAACAATAGCCATGATCAAAAGCGTTTCAAGAAATCATTGACTCTGTGAAAAAGCATGATGAAACTAGTTACATTCACGGGAATTGGAACTGCTGTGCACTTTCAGCCGGTCACGCGAAGCTTCAGCAATATGGGTCACGACGGCGCTCGCCGCCGCTTTCCAGGCTTCCTGCCCCAAGCCCAGTCGCTCTCCAATCGGCTGTCTCCGCGCGATGCGGTGCGCTTCGAGTTGCGCGCAGGCGACCTGATTTCGCTGAAGTCGGTCTTCGGAGATCAAAACGGAGTGATGACCGCCTTTGATGAGCGCGGCCAGCCTGCATTGGACAAATTGGGCCTGACCGCCGACGGCGATCTCGATGCGGAGACATTCGACGCTGCCGCCATGATCGGCTGGGTGCGTGCCAATGGTGGCAGCGACATTGGCGGGTGGCCCGCAGTCGCCGTGACGGCAGATGACATCACGGTTTTTCGCGCGACCGGGCCGTGCACAGTCTGGGTTATATGCCCGGCGGCGATCAACGCTCTGATATCGGGGGCTCAAGTCGGCCAACTCGATGTGAGCGTAACACCCGTCAACCAAAGCTCACCCGTTTTGCCACCGCCGCTCGGTGAGGTGCGCGATGAATTCACCGTGAAACGCGGAACCGGCGTCGCCTATGAGGTGCAGCCTGGCGAGATCGTGCAGATAATCGACATTGAAGGCCAGCAGTGTTCAGACTTTGTGGCACTGCGCACGGACGCTCTGGAGCGCGGCGCTGAACGTGAGATCGACACGACCGCGACACGCACAATGGTGCGCAGCGCCTATCCGGGGCCTGGACTTTTCGACAAATTCGTTGACCGCGACCTGAACCCGATGATGCGGTTGGTTCAAGACACTTGCGGGCGCCACGACACGTTTGGGCTTGCCTGTACGGCGCGTGGATACGAGGATCGTGGCTTCCCGGGCCACGTGAATTGCTCCGACAATATCTCTCACGCGCTGAGCCCATTTGGCGTTGAACGCCGTCCCGCCTGGGCGGCCATCAATTTCTTCTGGAACACATGGGTCGATCACGCATCGCACCATCTGATGACCGAAGAGAGCCATTCGCGACCCGGTGACTATGTGGCGCTGCGTGCAACGGACCGTTTGGTCTGCGTGTCCACCGCCTGCCCGGACGATCTCGACCCCATCAATGGCTGGAACCCGACCGACGTACACGTTCGGATTTACCGCCCCGACGCCGCCATCCGACGCGCAGTCGCCTATCGGGAAAAGGAGGATGCGCCCATGTCGATCAGTGAGCACAGCGCATTCGAACCAGAAACATCGAAAC
>JBCBHR010000046.1:0-9169 GCA_038525365.1 Pseudomonadota bacterium
CCACGCGCGCTCCTGCTGCCACGCGGCGGAGGGTAGCGTGCCTTCCTTTTCGGCCGCCTTCCATCCGCGCATGTTCAGCTTGTCGAAGTCCGGATGATGGTGGCGACGCGGCATCTTGCGCAGGAAAAGTCCAGCCTTTCGGCTTGCGCGACAAGGTCCCGCTTCAAAGGGATCATGCATGGTTGGCTCCAATGTCTTGCTTGGTGGGTTTCGAGATCAGGTCGTCCGCCGTTGGCACGCGCGTCTTTGCATCGTCATCGAGCGGAAGATCGTAGGTGATGGTCGCGCCATAGCGTTCGGGCGCATGCGGATCATGGCGCGTCTTGTCGAACACCAGCAGCCGCGTACCCAGCTTGAACGCCTCGTGGATGTCGTGCGTGACCATAAAGACGGTCATTCCACGCTCACGCCATAGGTCGAGCAGCAGTTCGTGCATGTCGAGGCGAATGCCGGGATCGAGCGCACCAAAGGGTTCATCGAGCAGTAGGACGTCTGGCTTCTTCAACAATGCCTGCGCGATGGCGAGCCGCTGTTGCATGCCGCCCGAAAGTTGCGCGGGATAGCGTTTGCGCGCAGCCGCCAGCCCAATCTTATCAAGTGTCTCGGTCACGCGTTCACGCGCCTGGCGCCGGGCAGCACCGAAGCTGCGCGATGTGATCCCACCACGGTCGAATTCATCGGCGAGGATGAGGTTGTCCTCAACGGTCAGATGGGGAAAAACAGAATACTTCTGGAATACAATGCCGCGGTCCGGCGTTGGCTCACGCGGCAGCTCTTCGTGGTCCATAAGGATTGCGCCGCTGGTGGCGTGCTCTTGCGACAACAGCATGCGCAGGAAGGTGGACTTCCCGCAACCGGACGCGCCGACGATGGTGCAAAACGCGCCAGCTGCGACGTCGATGTTCACGCGCTCTAGCACGATGCTATCGCCGTAGGATTTGGCGAGATTGCGCACCCTGATCTTCATGTCGTGGGGCGCGCTCACAAGCTGTCTCCGTGCAGATGCGCCCAGCGGAAGGCGCGCCTCGACAGGATGAGCAACAGCCTGTCAATGACGTAGGCAAGAAGCGTGATCCAAATCACATAGGGCAGGATCACATCCATCGCGAGAAACCGGCGCACGAGGAAGATGCGATAGCCAAGTCCGGATGTGGAGGCGATGGCTTCTGCGGAGATGAGGAAAATCCAACCGGGCACGAGGCCGAGGCGGATGGCGGTGATGAGCTTTGGCAAGACCTGCGGCAGGACGAGCCGGACCATCATCTGCCAGGTGTTTGCGCCGAGCGTCTGCGCTTTGATGATCAGTTCGCCCGGGATGTCCATGACAGCTTGTGCCGTGGCGCGGGTCATGACCGGGGCGGTTCCAAGCGCCACGAGCATCACCTTGGATGCCTCACCCAGCCCCACCATGATGAAAAGGATCGGCAATATGGTGATCGGGGGGATGAGCGAAATCGCCGAAACGTAAGGCGACAGCGCAGCACGCACATGCGGAATGAAGCCGATCAGCATTCCGACGATGAGGGCAAAAGCGGTTGCGACGCCCATGCCGACACCAAGCCGCCAAAGGCTGTCATAGGTGTCGAGCCAGAGGATCAAGTCGCCGGACCTACGATCCGGCACAAATGCGTAACGCCAGAACGTTGCGCCCATCTGTTCAATGGACGGCAGCAGCTTGTCCGCCGGGTTGTGCAGCCGCCGATAATGGCTCGCGACCGCATAAGCGATCACTGTGGCCGCGAAAGGGAACGCGGCCAAAGCGAAGCCGAGAACGCGGCCCGGCGAGCGGTTGATCAGGCGCATGGTGAAGTGTTGGTTCAGACGGCGATCAAAGCGCGCCGTCTGCCGCCATCTGCATATAAGTCGTGTCGAAGCGCAGCTTCACATTGCCCTCGTCGCCATAGACAGACCCGTCGGGAAACTCCACGCCGACAAACTCAGGCGACGGCGCACCCTCACCCAGTATCCCTTTGTCAAAAAGGAATTCAGCCACGAATTGCATGGTCTGCGGCAGTTCTGCGGATTTTGTGAACTCGACCGCTTCGGCTGGCGCGTAGAACATCTTTGTCGTGGCCAACTGCGCATTGTAGCCTGCAAGGTCGGTGCCGGAAGCGGTGGCCATTGCCGTCAAAGCGGCTTCATCACCGGCAGCCATCAGGCCCATGACCTCATACCAAGCACCGGTTAGCGCTTTGCCGAAGTCGGGATTTGCGGCCAACGTCTCCGTGTTGACCATCATGATGTCGATGATTTCGCCGGGGATGTTTGAGCTGTCGAAGACTTTGGTTGATCCCGGTGTCGCTTCGATTTCTGAAAGTAACGGGTTCCATGTGACGACGGATGTCACGTCATCAGTCGCGTAGGCTGCGATCATGTCGGCGTCGGATGTGTTGACGACGGTCAGATCACGTTCAGACATGCCCACGCCGTCCAAGGCACGCGCGAGGAGGTAATGCGACACGGAGAGCTCGACCAGATTGACGTTTTGGCCCTTAAGCGCTTCGACGCTGTCGCCGTCTTTCAGGACGATGCCGTCATTGCCGTTGGAAAAATCGCCAACGATGAGCGCGGTTGTATCCACGCCGCCGCCAGCCGGGATCGACAACGCATCCATGTTCGTCATGGAGCAGCCATCATATTGGCCTGCGGTGTACTGGTTGATCGATTCAACGTAATCGTTGATCTGCACGATCTCGACATCGATACCGTATTTGTCGGCCCATTTGTCCATGATGCCGCTTTCTTCCAGATAGCCCCATGGCATCCAGCCAACATAGATGGACCAGCAAACGCTAAACTCGGTCTTTTCTTGCGCGGTTGCGGGCGTGGCCATCGCAACGGCCATCATCGTGGCAGATGCCAGTGCGGCTCTTTTCAGTGTCTTGATCATGCTCGTATCGCCTCTTCGATCCTTCGGCGACACCAGACTTTTGCCTGTGGCCGCCCGTTGAAAAGAGGTTTGAGCACGCAATCCGGGAGGAGGTCCGCGCGCGCAAACCTGTGCAGTTGTCTCCCGGGATTTTGCCCCGCCGTGTATCCGGACTGTAAGGACCGGATGACATCTCTCGGACCAGCGCCATTCATAAAAAGCGAATGACCGGAACCCTAGATGCCCGCTGCACACATTTGGTTCTGCAATTTGCATGCCAAGCGAAAACCAGTGAAAAACGCACCGACGAGCATTCGACGCCCTCGACTGCGTCTGTTTTGTGGGCATTGTGCTGAAAATCTTTGCGCTGGAGTGCAAGCGCACCGTAACAGCGATGTTCAGCCTGTCGCGCGGCGGTTTGGCGGCTTGGGGTGAGTTCCAGCCAGCTTTCCGCGCAAGGCGTCTTGGTTTTCGGCCATGCGCTGCGCAACGAGGCGGGTGAGCACAAGGGCGAATTCGGGATGCTTTTGGCATAGAACCAGCACAGCGCTGCGGTCGATCCAACTCAGTTGGCACGTTTCGATCGCAACTGCTGTCGCGGTTCGGGTCTGCGCCTGTGTGAACAATCCAATCTCGCCAATCAGTGCGCCCTGCTCCAGACAACGGTCGAACTCTTCGATCAAAACGCGCCCGCTCATGACGCAGTAGAGCCGGTCTGCGACGTCTCCGCGCCGAAAGAGGACGGTGCCTTCATCGACTGTTTGCATGGTCATGTGCGGCAACAGAACGTCTATGCTGGTGGGTGCCTGGAGCGCGTTCTTGATGCGGCCCAGCAATTGCTGGTGCTCCCAGGTGCGATAGAGATTGAGCGGCAAAAGCAGGCCGTGGAGGATGACGATCGGTGTCAGATCAGCCAGATAGCCATAGAAGAGGAAGGCGATATTCGACGCCACCGCAACAACGCGAAGCGGCATCAGTGTTTTCATCGAAAAGGTGAGGAAGACGAGTGCGGCCGCCGCATAGCCCGCAAGATCGACAAAGCCCGTTACTTCCATGCAAAACCTACGCCACGCAGTGACATTGTTATTTCCGCCATCCACCAGATATCCAGATTGTCGCGCCGACGCCAGCGCCGAAAGGGTGCAGAGCGCCCTCAGAACCCGTTGCGCAAAAGCGTATAGATGATCGCCACATAGGTCAGATGATGCAGCAGTTGATCCAGGCCGTGTGCGGCCCAGTATCTGCGCGGGGCGTCGGCGCTGGAAATCCCGGCGCCGTAATGGGCCTTTGCATAGTCGAAGAGATAATGTGCAATGAACTCAGCCAAGAGAATTGCCAGCATAAGCCCCGGCGAAACACCCACAATCAAAAGCACGATTGCGGTGCCGACAACGTGCACAGCCGCATGAGCGTAACCGCCTAGTGCCAGAAAGCTGCGCTTGCCGGAGATCATCCATTTTGTCTGCAACAGATAATCAGCCGCGAAGTGCTTTACCTGCAGGCCGATCAGCAGAATGAACAGGTTTTGCAAAGCACTGGCCAGGGCGTTTGGGGTGAATCGGCGCGTTGAATGCGTGGCTGGGTGGATGATATTCCATCACGCATGGTCGGGGACAAGGCCACTAACCTCGGCAGGTCGGTTAGATGGCACCAACAAAGTCGTCCAGTCGGCTCGCAATGCGCGCATAAAAGCGGTCGAGATCGGGTTCGATCTGGCTGGCCATTCCGCGGCATTGCCTAATGAGCGTCTCGGTTTCATCGCAGACGCCTACCGCCACGAGCTTCGAGAGCAGCGCGGCATGCCGGGATTTGAGTTGTTGGAATGCTTCGGTTTCCGCAACGTCCGCATCGCCGACGAGGATGTCCACGGGCAGGCGCGCAGACTTGCCTTTGACTTCGATCTGCCCCGCATGCAGTGCTGCCAGATCGCCCGCTTTCTCGGCTGTCGCGCTCAAAACCACGATATCGTAGTCGATGGACCGGCAGGCGGTTTCGACGCGCGAAGCCACGTTCACCGTGTCGCCAATGGCTGAATAGTTGAACCGGTCCGTAGATCCGATGTTGCCGACGCATGCCATGCCCGTGGCGCAGCCCATGCCAGTTGCAATCGGCTTTTGGTCCGCCATCTGCGGTGACGCATTAAAGCGCTGGAGCGCCGCGCGCATTTCCAACATCGCAAGGCAGGCGCGCCGTTCATGGTCCGGCAGCGCAAGCGGCGCATTCCAAAACGCCATGATCGCATCGCCCATGAATTTGTCGATGGTTCCCTGCTGGTTGAGGATGGCGGCGGTCAGTGTAGAGAACAGCCGGTTCAAGAGAGTGACGAGTTCCGAGGGCTGCATATTCTCGCTGAGCGCGGTGAAATTGCGAACATCGATGAACATGATCGTGACCGCACGCGTTTCTCCGCCAAGCTCCACTGCGTAGTCGTCATCCTCCATCTTTTTCAGGACGCCAGGCGATATATAGTGCGAGAACAGATTGCGCATGGTGCGCTTTTCGCGGTCGACAGCGATGAACTGATAAGCGGAAAGCGCCCCGAAATTGGCTGCACCCCCGATCACCGGGAACGTGATGTCGAACAGGATGCCGTGCGCCACAAACGCGTAGAAACTTCCAGCCACAAGGGTAATCGCCGCGAGCGCACCCGCCATCACTGCCATCAAAGCGCTACGGTATGCCAAAACCAGAGTGACCAGGATGCCTAGGAAAACAAAGGCGAGCACTTCCAGCCCGGCGATCAGGTCGGACCGGTGGAGGAAGTCGCCTTGCAGAATTTGTTCGATGATCTGAGCGTGAATAGAGACGCCTGCAACGTTCTCGCCCAAGGGCGTCGCACGGATGTCGAGCAGACCGGCGGCTGACGTGCCGACGAGGACGATGTGACCTTGAAGTGCCTGTTGTAATTCGACCAACCTGTCGCCGTCCAAAACATCTTTTGCCGACACATACATGTCGCTGTCATTGGGGCGGTATCGAACCCAGATTTCTCCGTCGTCAGTCGTTGGTACTGAGAATTGGCCAAGGCGCAAATACTCGGTAACGCCCTTCAGGTCCTGTGAACCACCAACAACATAGATGCTTTCGCCAAGTGCGACGCGCAACGCTTCCACGCTCAGCGACGGTACGATCCCGTCGTCCGTGCGCCAGAGGAGTGGGACGGTCCGCACCACATTGGTCTGCCCGGTCGGACTGACATTCATCCCGCCGAGACCAATCGCAGCGTCGCGCAGTGGATCAACCAAAGCGGTCGTTGCCTGGTAGCCAAACAGGCCTGTAGACGGAGCCTGTCCGATTTCGACGAAGCCAGCTTTATCGTAGGGTTGCGTGGCCGTTTCAGCGCGGTTTTCGGCAATGCCGAGCACGACGTTTGCGTTGGCGATTGCTTCGGCAAACACCAAGTCGTTATCGAAACGGGCGATGTCATCAGGCTCCACCGCGTCGCGAACCAAAGCGCCAATGGCCGGGTTTTCAAGCACACGCGATGGCGACAGCCGGTCCGGCTCCGCGAAGATTACATCAAACGCGATGACGGCGGCGCCGTAATCGTCAAGCGCGGTGACCAGGTTTGCAAGTTCCGTGCGCGGCCATGGCCATTGGCCGACAGCGGCCAGTGAGGCCTCATCAATATCCACCACACGCACCGGCAAATCCGTATCGGCGCGCGGTGCCATTTGCTGGAGCGTGTCAAAGTAGAGGGAGCGCAGCACCTGCGTCGGGAAAGGGTCGACAGCGCGGATGGCGGTTACCAACAGCACCAGCGTGAACCCGATCGCAATGAGACCGAAACGCTTCGACATTCAGCACACTGATCCCGGCGGTGCTTCGCCGTCAGAAACTGGACCTGCGATGGTCAGTCGAGAAACTCTTCTTCGGGATCGACCTCGCCTTCTGGGTCCGGCTCTGGCTCAGGCTCTGGATCAGGCTCGGGTTCTGGCTCGGGCTCCGGCTCCGGCTCTGGCTCAGGCTCAGGTTCGGGTTCTGGATCAGGGGTGGGATCAGGTGCCGGGGCTTCCGGTTCCGGATCGTCATCCGTTCCTACGCGACGGTCGCGCGCGTCACTGTCCAATCGACCGGGATCATCGTTTGTTGGCACTGCGCGGCGCGGTGCGTTGTAGCGCTCGCAAGCGCGTGTCGAAGCGCGGAAAGCGGGAAATAGGCGCGGGCGTTGATCTTCGATGTACGGAAAGCCACTTCTGACCAGTTTGCCTGCATCGTTGAGCGACGGCACCTCGACGATACCATTGCGGTCTGCCACCACCACCGAACATCTGGCGCGCACAATCTCGCATTGGCCCCGCCGCCCGCACACTTCGACGACACCACGAAGCGCTGCCAACACTGTGTCCTGGTCAACTTCGAAATCAAATGTTGTGCCACGAATGCCGATGGTCGCAGTCGGCGTCTCAATAGCAAAGGCGTTCTTGTCGCTCTTGCCGCTGATGAAGCGGAACGTGCCACGCACGGCGCTGACGGCAAACCGGTTGGCCGAGTTCTGTGCACCCAGTTGGATGTCTGAAATCACAAAGCGCGAATTTGGTCCCACAACGATGCGGGTGTTGTCGTCAAAACGCAGTTGAACCTGTCCACGCCGGTCGGTTTGAATAACATCGCCGACCGAGACCCGGGCCCCTGATTGCAGGCCCGACGCGCCAACGGCAGACGAAACATTGGCGGTCTGATCAACGTCGACCGCCGTGCCAATCTCTGCGTGCGCAAGTGTGGGGTTGATGACCACCGACAACAGGAAAAGCGCAAACACGCCCATTTTCGCAAAAGTCATGTGTCGTCGTCCCCGCGTAACCCGATTTGCGCGCAAATTACGCCGTCAACACCAGTCATGGCAAGTGCCGCATGGTCAAGTCTGTCGCAGGTAGTCGCACCGCTGCAATCGTCAGGGTTTGGCGGGTATGAGCGCTGATATCAACTTGCCCGGGAAAACCTTTGCCATGCCCTCCAGTATGCGCTGACTTAGCAAGCGCTCCTGCGTTTCGATATTGACTGGCTTTTCCGCAGACGCTGCGCTTTCGTTGGCCGCCAAACGCTGGGCCACGATCCGGCTGACCTCCTCGGCAATCGCAGGACGTTGTTTCAGGACGGCCTCAAACTGCGCGCGGGTGACCTCATAGGCGATCACACCGGTAGACGCTGTTACGGTTGCCGATCTGGGTTCGCCCGTCAGCAGCGACATCTCACCAAAAATGTCACCGGCGAGAATGTGGCCGACCGGAAGTGTGGAACCATCAGATGCGGTGATGTGAACGTCCAGGACACCTTCGGCGGCGACATAAAGCGATGCGCCCTCCTCGCCTTGAGACACAAGCGTTTGCCCGGGAAAAAACTCGCGGACATCAGCACTTGCGGCCAACTCGGCGATCTCATCGGCCTGCAATGTCTTGGCAAAGAGGTTTGTGCGGGAAAGCACCGCAGCGCGGTCTTCTTGATCATCATGCGCCAGTGCGCGTTTGGGACGTCGCTCGAAAAACACATCTTCCTTCGGCAGCGATGGCGAAAGACCCGCAACGTGCATTTGCCTCAAAAGATGCGCCATCACGGCATCTTTCAGCGCGGAGGGTGAATGCTCGTCGACCTTGCCCCAGAAGCGAATGATATACGCTGCGCCATGCTCTTCGGGGTCGCCAACAAGGACATTGGGCGCGGGATCGCTCAAGATTCCATTTTCGACCGCTGCTGCCTTTGCACCGCCAAGCAAGATACGGCGGGCACGTTCGGTTGGAACATCGAAGTCGATTACGATCTTGGTCTGCAAACGCGTCACATGTTCAGAGTGTGCGTAATTTGTGACCGCCATGGTCCCGAGCAGACCGTTGGGCACGACAATCACATTGTTGTCCTCACGCTTCACCCGCGACACGCGCCAGCCAATATCGAGAACCTGTCCGTATTGCTCCTGCATAAAGTCGCGGTGGTGCAGCGAAATCCAGTCACCCTCACGGATTGAACCATCCAGATTGAGCGCGATGCCGGTAAACACGTCCTGGATCATGCTGCGCAGCGCAAAACCGAGCACGAGACCAACCACGCCGGAGGTTGCCCAAATCGCGGTGACGTCTCGGTTGAAGACAAACGACATGATGCCGGCCAGCGCTATGATCAGGACGATGAGCGCGACGGTTGTCTTCAAGATGGCAGGAACAGGATGGCGAGCGATGCGCGCAACGACGCCGCGCCACAAAAACCATTCCAAAACACTGATGACAAAAACCGCACCGGCGAGCCACGGCAGTGTCTGCAGCACTTTTGTGAATATGCTGCGCCCCTGCCCCGCAGCATCTGCGT
>JBCBHR010000047.1:0-9049 GCA_038525365.1 Pseudomonadota bacterium
CTCAGCCTTTTTAACCTTGGTGGTCTCGTTCAAAAGCGCACGCACATAGGCTTCCAGAGACTGCCCCTTTTCCGCGGCCTTGGCCTTCAATCTTGCATGAACATCATCATCGACATTGCGGATCAGTATCTGTCCCATCGGCGGACGATAGCACCATGCTATCATGCCATCAATACACCACCACGGACCGGATGCTCTCACCGGCATGCATCAGGTCAAAGCCCTTGTTGATGTCATCAAGCGGCATGGTGTGGGTGATCAGGCTGTCGATATCGATGCGGCCGTCCATGTACATATCGACGATTTTGGGCACGTCGGTGCGGCCTCTTGCGCCGCCGAAAGCCGAGCCGCGCCAATTGCGACCGGTGACCAACTGGAATGGGCGCGTGGCGATTTCGGCGCCCGCCGGAGCCACGCCAATGACCACAGACGTGCCCCAGCCCTTGTGGCTGCATTCCAACGCGGTGCGCATCACGTTCACATTGCCGATGCACTCAAATGTGTAGTCAGCACCGCCGCCTGTCAGTTCCACCAAGTGGCCAACCATATCGCCCTGCACATCTTTCGGGTTGACGAAATCCGTCATGCCGAATTGACGGGCCATCGTTTCCTTTGCGGGGTTCATGTCAACGCCGATGATCTGGCGGGCACCAACCATTTTGAGGCCTTGGATCACGTTGAGACCGATGCCGCCGAGACCGAAGACAACGGCCGTCGAGCCGGGCTCGACCTTGGCGGTGAACATCACCGCGCCGATGCCCGTGGTGACGCCGCAGCCGATGTAACAAATCTTGTCGAAGGGCGCGTCCTTGCGAACCTTGGCGAGCGCGATCTCTGGCAACACCGTGTAATTGGAGAAGGTCGAGCAGCCCATATAATGCAGCAGTTTCTCGCCCTTGTAAGAGAAGCGGCTGGTGCCATCGGGCATGACGCCCTGGCCCTGCGTTGAGCGGATTTTCTGGCACAGATTGGTCTTGGGGTTGAGGCAATATTCGCACTCGCGGCACTCCGGCGTGTAAAGCGGGATAACGTGATCGCCAACTTCAAGGCCTGTCACGCCCGGCCCGACTTCCACCACAACACCTGCACCTTCATGGCCAAGGATAGCCGGAAACGCGCCCTCCGGATCAGCGCCTGAGAGCGTGAACTCATCGGTGTGGCAGATGCCGGTCGCCTTGATTTCGACGAGGACCTCGCCCTCTTTGGGGCCCTCCAGATCGACATCGACGACTTCGAGCGGCTTTCCGGCCTCAAAGGCCACGGCTGCGCGTGTTTTCATAGTGGTGTCCTCCCAAACGCCTTTTCACCGATTACGCACGGGCCAAAGGGCGAATGCAAGCGTTGCAGACGAAACTTGCCATTGCGCATCGTCTGCTCCAGCTTTGCATGATGCGCGCGATCATCCTCTTTGCACTGGCTGCCCTGCCGCTTTCCGCTGTTGCCGAGGAAGCGACACTGTCGGCGGGCTACGACTTTTCCGATGAAAAAGGCGGGTTTCGCATCACGCACGTGTCAGGCCTCGGCACACGCTCGGATCCCGTCATTTTGCGCGCCGTCGTGGAGACCGAGCAGCCGACAACAATCGTCATCCGCGCCACGCGGCCGATCAATCCATTTGCTCATCCGCGCACGCATTCGACGGGAACACTGCACTTTGCGATTGAGACTGAAAATGCGTCCGGACAGCCATGGGTTGCGGCGGAGTTTGAGTTGCAAGAAATCTGGCGGGAACCGAGCGTCTATGGCGATGGGCTCTCATTTGATCAGAGGCGGGTCGGCGCCAGTGTTTTCAGCGCGTCTGCTTTTGCCGAACATCGACTGGATTTTGAGCCCTATGACCGGTTGCTGTTCCGCGACGGCGTGATCGACCCGCGTGCTTCGGGCCAATTCTCGCTTCTTGTGACCGACCTGACACCTGCGGCGGAGTTTTTCCTCCAATTCGATCCACAGGTGCCCGCAATGTGACGTTGCGCTGAAGCGGCATGTCTGGAAATAAAAGCCATGTCCGACGGCGCGCCTTTTACCCACCACGACATCGATGCGATTTTGCGGTTTTATCGCGACGCGGGCGTTGACGAACCCTTGGCTGCTGAGCCCGTTGACCGGTTCGGGCTAATTCCGGCGCAAAACATGCAAGCCACCAGACCTGCACCGAGCGCGCCGAAGACACCGCCCACCCCTATAACAGCCGCGCCTGTGGCAAAGGCCGTCGTGCCGGATGAAACCGTTTTTGCCGAAGCGCAGCAGCGCGCCGCCTCGGCGACAAACCTCGATGGCCTTCGCGCAGCGCTTGAGGCGTTTGATGGTTGCAATCTCAAACACACCGCACGCAATCTCGCCTTTGAAGGAGGCATGCGCACGGCCGACATCATGTTGGTGGGTGGTGCGGCAAGCCGCGATGATGACGAGACAGGCGTTCCATTTTCGGGCCTTGATGGCATTTTGCTGCGCAACATGTTTGCCGCCATCGGTATCGATGCCGCGACCCAGACCTATCAGGCGATGTGCGTGCCGTGGGCACCACCTGGCGGTGGCCCGCCGACACCCTTGCATCTGAAGCTCTGCGCACCGTTCATCGCGCGCCAGATCGCCTTGGCGCGGCCGAAGTGCCTAGTGCTGCTTGGCAATGTCGCTGCGCGCCATATGCTCAGCGAAACAAAGCGGACAATTCTTCAACTGCGGGGCCAATGGCTTGCCCAAGATTTCGGGAGCGGCGAGACAACCATTCTCGTGATGCATGATCCCGATTTCCTTCGCCGTCAGCCGAGCGCAAAACGCCAAACATGGTTTGATCTCTTGGCACTGCAAAAACGGTTGACCTCGGCCTGACGAAGGCGCAGAGCGCGAACTTGTCTGCGGTTACCGCACCTTCTGTGAGATCATGCCATGTTGCGCACCGTGTTGCCCGTCACCGGCCTCATGCTGTCAACGTTTTTCCTGTTGTCTGGCAGCGGGCTTACCGGTGTATTGCTGCCATTGCGCGCAGGCCTTGAAGGCTGGAGCCCGGTCACCATCGGTTGGATCGGCTTTGGCTATGCGCTTTGTTTCACCGCCGGTTGCGTGGTCATTCCGCGCCTTGTTTTGCGTGTCGGCCATGTGCGCGTTTATGCGGTTCTTGCGACGCTGCTATCCATCTCGCTTCTGGCGCATGCCATGGTGGTCAATCCGATCACATGGATGGCGTTTCGCGGCATTGCGGGCTTTGCGCTGGCGGGCAGCTATATGGTCGTGGAAAGCTGGCTCAATGAGAAGGCGACCAACGAAACGCGTGGCCAGATTTTTTCAATCTACATGATCGTCAATATGGTCGGGCTGATGGCTGGTCAGTTCATGGTTCTGCTTGGCGATCCGGCAACGACGACACTCTTCATGCTGGCGGCCATGCTCTATGCGACCGCTGTCATCCCGACCGGCCTCTCCAACGCAGTTTCGCCGCAACCCTTGACGCAGGTAACGTTTGATCTTCGCAAGCTCTATCGCAACTCGCCAGCCGCGTTTGTCGGCATGTTTTTAACCGGCAGCATTGCGGGCGTTTGGAATGTGCAGGCACCGGTCTTTGCCGAGCAGGTCGGCTTGACCGGATCAAGCATCCCGCTCTTGCTGGCCCTCGCGATGATCAGCGGGGCGCTCTTTCAGTTTCCGCTTGGCCGCGCGTCAGACCGTATGGATCGGCGTTATGTGATGGTCTTTGCCGGCGCAGTCGGCGTCACCACGGCGCTTGCGTTCCTCTTCGTGCCCGCCGCATCAAGCGTGCCCGGCATTTTCGTGGTGATCTTCATTTTCGGCGCGGTACTTTTTCCGATCTACTCATTGGTGGTGGCACATGCCAATGACTTTGCCGAGCCCAGTGATTTCGTCGAGATTTCCTCCAGCCTCCTGATCGTCAACGGTGTGGGCGCAATGATCGGACCGATTGCGGCCGGTTTGATGATGGCTGCGATAGGCCCCAACGGATTTTTCATCGCCATGGGCTTGAGTTACGCCATATTCGGGAGCTACGCCGCTTGGCGGATCACACAGCGCGAAGCTGCGGCAGCCGAAGACATGACCGACTACACCTACATGCCATCGACACGCAGCCAGACCCCGGAAACGTTCAATCTGGACCCGCGCTCAGAAGAAACGGAAACCACGGCCTGACCGGGCCCGTTGGCAGGAGTACCACCTACACATGCGCACCGAAATCGGGACCGAGGTCCGGCTGAGCGAATACAAGCCGCCGGAATACACGATTGATGCCGTCGATCTGACGTTCGAGCTCGACCATGAAGCAAGCGTGGTGCGCGCCAAACTGACGGTGCGCCGCCCGGCTGGAACGCCCCTCAACACGCCGCTTTTCCTGGATGGCGACAGCCTCACGCTGGTTTCGATCAATGTGAATGGCGATCTGATTGATGAGGAAAACATCACGATCTCGCCAACCGGCCTAATCCTTCGCAATCTGCCTGACGCCGAAACCTTCATTGTTGAAACCGCAGTGCGGTTGGAGCCATCGGCCAATACGCAGTTGATGGGCCTTTATGCCACGAACGGCAATTTCTGCACCCAGTGCGAAGCGGAAGGTTTCCGGCGCATAACGTTCTTCCCGGACCGCCCTGACATCCTGTCCGTCTACAATGTGCGCATTGAGGGCGACGCAAAAGACGTGCCGCTGCTCCTGTCGAATGGCAACAAGGTCGACCATGGCGCGCTTGATGGCGGCCGTCACTTTGCGGTTTGGCACGATCCGCATCCAAAGCCGTCCTATCTGTTTGCGCTGTTTGCCGGAAACCTCGGCATGATCGAGGATACGTTCAAGACCATGTCAGGCCGCGATGTGCGCCTGGAGATCTATGTTGAACACGGCAAGGAAGCGCGTGCCGCCTATGCGATGGATGCGCTGAAACGCTCCATGACCTGGGACGAAGAGCGCTTTGGTCGCGAGTATGATCTCGACATCTTCATGATCGTCGCCGTGTCCGACTTCAACATGGGCGCCATGGAGAACAAGGGCCTCAACATATTCAACGACAAATACGTGCTCGCCGATCCGGTCACGGCGACCGATCAGGACTACGCAAACATCGAGGCGATCATTGCGCACGAGTATTTTCACAACTGGACCGGCAACCGCATCACGTGCCGCGACTGGTTTCAGCTGTGTCTGAAAGAAGGCCTGACGGTCTATCGTGACCATGAATTCTCAGCCGACATGCGGTCACGACCCGTCAAACGCATCGCTGAAGTGCGTGCATTGCGCGCGCACCAATTCCCCGAAGACGCAGGCCCCCTCGCCCACCCCGTGCGGCCCAAAAGCTATATGGAGATCAACAATTTCTACACGGCGACGGTCTATGAGAAGGGCTCGGAGCTGGTGCGGATGTTGTCGATCATTTTGGGCGCGACAGGCTTCAAAGCGGGCATGGACCTATATTTCCATCGCCATGACGGTGATGCCGCAACCATTGAAGATTTCCTTGCATGTTTTTCCGAGGCGACCGGCACCGACCTGACGCAGTTCACCAACTGGTATCATTATGCCGGCACACCAAACCTGGCGGTCGAAACGGACTACGACGCGAACGCCAAAACGTTTACCGCTGACATCACACAGACGGTGCGCTCTGGCGTCAAGCAGCCGGGCGATGGCCCACGGCACATCCCCGTTGTCTTCGGCCTGATCGGCCCAGACGGCGAAGCGCTGGACTACACATCGGTCGATGGCGCCGAGGTCAAAGACGGTTGCCTGCATGTTCGCGACGCGCGCCAAACGGTCACCTTCCATGGCGTTGAGCGGGAGCCGGTCCTGTCGGCGTTGCGCGGGTTCTCCGCACCGGTGACCCGCATTCCGTCCCTGCCGCATGACGAAGCCCAACTCCTCGCCCGGCACGACAGCGACCCGTTCAACCGCTGGGATGCACTGAACACATTGCTGCTGCGTGCGCTCACCGACGCAACCAAGAACGGCATCAATGGCGCAACAGGCGTCAGTGAGATGGCCGCACTTCTGGAAACCATCGCGGCCGACGAAACGCTTGAGCCAGCCTACCGCGCACTATGCCTCACGGTGCCGGGCGAAGCTGAAATAGCCCGTGAGATCGGCACCAATATCGACCCGGACGCCGTTCACGCGGCGCGGCGCGGGATGATCAAGGTTCTGGCCAATCAATGCGCTGATGTGTTCAACAAGGTCTACACCGCGACCAAGCCAGACGTGCCATTTTCGCCGGATGCGGCGCAGGCCGGATCACGGGCGCTGCGGGGTGTGCTGCTCGGATACCTCGCTTATCGGCCCGACGGTCTGGCGCTTGCGCAAGACGCCTATGGTGCAGCCGACAACATGACGGATCGCATTGGCGCGCTGACAGCGCTCGTTCACGCCAATCCCGACGCACAGGCGACACTTGACGCGCTCGCGGACTTCCAGAACCGTTTTCGTCGCGAGCCGGTCGTGCTCGACAAATGGCTGTCGCTACAGGCGACCGTGCCGAGGCACGAGACACTCGATTCCGTGCGCCAGTTGACGCGAAGCCAGCATTTCTCATGGGACAACCCGAACCGGGTTCGCGCGCTCCTCGGTGCGTTTGCGACCGGCAATCCAGTGGCGTTCAATCGTGCGGATGGGGAAGCATATCGCTTCTTCTGCGATGCAGTTGCCCGCCTTGACGCCAAGAACCCGCAAGTTGCAGCGCGGCTGATGACTGCGATGCGTTCATGGCGCGAATTGGAACCCGGTCGGCGCGAACGCGCCAAGGGCGCATTGCAAGCGCTGACGTCGAAGCGCATGTCACGCGATTTGTCCGACATTGTGAGCCGGACTTTGGACGTCGCATAAGCTCACGCAAACTATCTCGCTCCGAAAGGACTTTTTAAGACTTTCGGGGGTGGACACGCAGAATCAGGGATGATTCATTAATCGCGATTCGGCAGTTCGCGTTCTCGCGTTTTCAAGAAAAACAAACTTTGCGCCATACGGTGCGCAGCTTGGCGTTCGCGCCGAGAAGGGGACAGTTTTGGCGGCCAGCGGGACTTCAGACCGGGACTATTCAAGCCAAGCCATCGGCGGCCACGCCCGCTTCATGGCGCAGCCCGCGCTGCAAAAGCTCATGCGCATCGAACCATGGCTAAAGCGATCAGTCCCGGTGCTCATCTTCGTCTTCCTGCTTGTGGTCATGAGTGCCCGCGCGCTTTGGCTCATCAATGAACGCGCGGAAGTCGACAATGTTGGTCGCGCCTCGCTTGAGCTCATGGCGGGACGCGCGGCAAACGCCATCACCAGCGCAGAACTTACAGGCTTTCCGGTCACATCGGCGGGCGACATTGAACGACTGCTGATACGTGAATTGCCGCGTAACGCCATTGCCGATGGCCGCTATTTCATCGTGGCCGACGCGGCCAACACCGTCATCGCGCAACGCGGCGGCACGACCGACCGTCGCGGGCTCGATGCACCAACGCTTTTGGAAGGCGGTCAGCCGCTGCTGCTCTTCGGGACCGGCGCCGGTGTTGGCTCCATCACGGTCGACGACGTGCCCTATCTCGGCGCGTGTGCAAAGGCGGTCACTGGCGGGCTGACCGCATGTGCGGTGCAGTCGCGCGATGCGCTCATGGCCGGATGGCAAAGTGACGTTTCCATTAACATTGCGCTTTTTGCAGCGATGGCCGGGACCATGCTTGTGCTGCTCTACGCCTACTACGCACAGATCTCCCGGACGTCGGAAGCAGACCAATTGTTTGAAGACATGCAGCAGAGCGTGGATACCGCGCTGCAGCGTGGACATTGCGGATTGTGGGATTGGGATCTGGCACGCGGGCGCATTTACTGGTCCCGCTCAATGTTTGCCATGCTGGGCTATGACGCCGCCGAAGAGGTCTTGTCGTTTCATCAACTCGGCGCGCTGATCCATCCCGACGACAACAACCTCATCGACATCGCGGAAGAAGCGGTGTCGGAGGAAATCTCCAGCATGGACCGGCACCTGCGCATGCGCCACGCCGACGGGCATTTTGTGCGCATGCGTGTGCGCACCGAAATTGTCGAGCGAGCAGGATCGCGCCACCTCGTTGGCATTGCCGTTGATGTGAGCGAGCAGGATCGCCTCAAGCAAATCTCAAAGCGCACCAGCGCAAACCTCACCGCAGCCCTTGAAAGCACATCGGAATCCTTTGCGATCTGGGATGCCAATGACCGGCTGGTTTTGTGCAACAAGAAGTTCTTCCAGTTTTACGGCCTAACGCCTGATACATTACCGATTGGCACACCGCGCGATCAGTTCATGAAAATCATGCGCCAGCCAATCCATGAGATCGTCATCCAAAACGGCGGTCACACGGGCCGGTCACGCACCGTGCAGCGTCAAATCGCAGACGGGCGCTGGCTGCAGATCAACGACCGAACCACACCTGATGGTGGCACGATTTCGATTGGCGCGGATGTGTCGAAGCTGAAGCAGGAAGAAGAGAAAGCGCTTCAATCCGAACAGCAGTTAATGGCATCCATGGAGACACTGTCGCAGATGCAGCGCAAAGAGCAGGAAAAAGCCGAAGCACTCGAAGAGCTCAACAGCCGGTTCCTCGCCGAAAAGGAGCGCGCGGAAGCGGCGAGCCAAGCCAAGACCGAATTCCTCGCCAATGTGAGCCATGAATTGCGCACGCCGCTCAACGCGATCCTGGGCTTTTCGCAGATGATGCAACAGCAGACCTACGGCCCGCTCGGCTCCGACAAATACGATGAATATATCGGCGATATCCACGAAAGCGGCGCGTTCCTGTTGAATGTCATTAATGACATCCTGCAGGTGTCTCGCATCGAGGCGGGCACATTTGAAATGGAGTGTGAAGACGTCAACCTGTCGGAGCTGGCAAGTGAGACCGTCCAAATGCTCGCGGTTCAGGCTGAGCAAAAAAATATCAGCGTCGTTACCGAAATCAGCGACGGCATGTATCTGTCGGCCGACCGACGCGCGCTCAAGCAGATCCTCATCAACCTCCTTAGTAACGCCGTCAAATTCACCGGCGACGCGGGCCAAGTGACCATCCGCGCCAAATGCGTCGGTGGCAAATCGATCCG
>JBCBHR010000048.1:0-9045 GCA_038525365.1 Pseudomonadota bacterium
CATTTGACGCGCAATTGTTCGGCAATGCCGCCAATTCTGCGCGCATGATCGCGGAGATGGATGCGTCCAGCCCGGTCGTAAACATGATTTCAGACATCGCACACGCCGTCACGGGGCGGGGTGTGGTCGCAGCAAAACCAAAAGCCGGCCTGAAGGGCATTCTTGCACGGCTGAAGCGCTAACGGGTTGGGTGGGCTAGTACATGTTTGGCAAAAAAGGCTCAAACTCAGGGCAGGGTGGCTTCGGCGGACGCACACCGGGGTCATCTCCGGCACCGACGGCTGCGCCTGAACCCGCGCCGATAACCGAACCGGCAGTGGCTCCTGCGACGGGCGCCTCATCCGGCGGCACCGATGTTGTCGCAACAGCCGCGCCAACCACGGAGCAAGCATCCGCGCAGGGCGGAGCCGCCGCTACCGCGTCGGCACCAAAAGCTGAAGCCCGCACGCCCGTGCGCCAAGAGCCACCGCGTCAGCCCGAACCGGCAGCAAAGCCAAAAGCGCAGCGTGACGAGACCTATTACGACACCAAAACCCAGGTCTTTGCGGCGCTGATCGAAACGATTGATCTGTCGCAGCTTGCGAAGCTCGACGCGGAATCGGCGCGCGAAGAAATTCGCGACATCGTCAACGATATCATCGCGATCAAGAACTACGCCATGTCGATTGCAGCTCAAGAAGAGCTGCTGGAAGACATTTGCAATGACGTTCTCGGCTACGGCCCGCTTGAGCCACTTCTGGCGCGCGACGACATCGCCGACATCATGATCAACGGGCCCGACAACGCCTATATCGAGGTCAAGGGCAAGGTTCAAAAGGCCGATATCCGCTTCCGCGATGGCCAACAATTGCTGTCCATCTGTCAGAGGATCGTGAGCCAGGTTGGCCGCCGCGTCGACGAAGCAAGTCCGATCTGTGACGCCCGTCTTGCAGACGGGTCTCGTGTCAATGTCATCGCGCCGCCCTTGTCCATCGACGGCACTGCGCTGACCATTCGTAAGTTTAAGAAAGACAAGCTGACGCTCGATCAACTCGTCAACTTCGGCTCGATCTCGCCGGAGGGGGCAACGCTCCTGCAGATCATCGGCCGCGTCCGCTGCAACGTCATCATTTCCGGCGGCACCGGTTCGGGTAAGACGACGCTGCTCAACTGTCTGACAAACTATGTCGATAAGGATGAGCGGGTCATCACCTGCGAAGATTCCGCCGAACTCCAACTGCAACAGCCGCACGTTGTGCGCCTGGAAACCCGCCCGCCAAACCTTGAGGGCGAGGGCACGATCACCATGCGTGACCTGGTCAAAAACTGCCTGCGTATGCGCCCTGAACGCATCATCGTGGGTGAGGTTCGTGGCTCTGAGGTCTTTGATTTGCTGCAGGCCATGAACACCGGCCACGACGGTTCGATGGGCACGATCCACGCCAACTCGCCGCGTGAATGTCTCAGCCGTATGGAGTCCATGATTGCCATGGGCGGCTTCTCGCTGCCGCAAAAAACGGTTCGCGAAATCATCGTAGGCTCGGTTGACGTGATCGTACAGGCGACGCGACTGCGCGACGGTTCGCGCCGGATCACACACATCACGGAAGTCATCGGCATGGAGGGCGACGTGATCATCACGCAGGATCTCCTGCTCTACGACATGACCGGTGAGGACAAAGACGGCAACATTATCGGTAAGCACCGCTCGACCGGCGTCGGCCGTCCCGCATTGTGGGATCGCGCGCGCTACTATGGCGAAGAAGAACGTCTCGCGTCCGCAATCGATTCCATGGAGGTCGTCGAAGCATGACGATTTTCGGGCTGCCTCTGCTGGTTATTGGTGTTTCGCTTCTCTCGCTGCTCGCGATTGGCGGCGTGCTCTACGCGCTGTTTTATGGTGCCATTGAGAATGAGCAGACCGTCAACCGCCGGATGTCCAAGATCAAGGTGGCCCAAACCGACAGCCGGTCCAAGAAGGCGGCTGCCGATAAGGTCATGGACACGCAAAAGCGGCGAAAGGCCATCGCCGACACGCTCACTGACTTCGATGAGAAGAGCAAAGACCGACAAAAGCGGATCAAGAATCCAGCGCTCAAGGAGCAGATACAACAGGCCGGTCTCAAGATCGAAATGCGGACCTTCTACATCTACTCAATCGTGGTGGGTGTTGTTTTCGCGATTGGGGCCTTCTTCATCGGAATGCCGCTTTACCTGGTTCCTGGCGTCTTTTTTGCCGGTGCGTTCGGCTTGCCGCGCTGGATCGTATCCATGCTGCGCAAGCGTCGTATGGCCAAGTTCATGGATGAGTTTCCAAACTCGCTCGACATTATCGTGCGCGCAATCAAGTCCGGCTTGCCGCTGAACGACGGCCTTCGGTTGATCGCCGCAGAGGCCAAAGAGCCGGTGCGTTCGGAATTCCGGCGGATCGTCGAAAGCCAACAACTGGGTCTTTCCACGCCGGAAGCCTGCGCGCGGATGTATGAATCCATGCCGCTGTCAGAAGCCAACTTCTTTGCGATTGTGATCCAGATTCAGGCGCAAGCCGGTGGCAACTTGTCGGAAGCGCTTGGCAACCTTTCCAAGGTTTTGCGCGCCCGCAAGACGATGAAATCGAAGATCGCCGCCATGTCGATGGAAGCCAAGGCATCCGCCGGTATCATTGGCTCGCTCCCACCGGTTGTTGTCCTGCTTATCTACCTGTCGAGCCCCGGCTACATTATTACGCTTTTCACCACTGACACCGGTCTTCTGATCCTGGGCGTCTCGGCGGTTTGGATGAGCATCGGTGTCTTCGTGATGCGCCAGATGATCAACTTCGAGGTGTAGGGCAGCGTCATGATTTCCCAGATTGTCGAACTTGCCACCTCACCGGCCTTCCTATTCGCAGTCCTGACCGCGGTGAGTGTCTTTGCCACCCTGCTCACGCTTCTCACGCCGATGATGGGTGGCGAGGAGCTGAAGGCGCGCATGAAGAGCGTGGCGATTGAGCGCGATGAACTGCGTGCACGCGAACGCGCGCGCTTGGCATCTGAAAAGCAATCGACGCGCGGCGCACTGCGCATGGACAAAGCCGACAAGAACTCCATCACCGGTCTCGTTGAGCGCTTGGATCTGAAGAACGCGCTAGCCGACGACAAGACCGTCGCCAATCTGCGCGCCGCCGGTTATCGCGGTCAGCAGCCTTTGAACATCTTCCTGTTTGCGCGGTTTACGCTGCCGTTCGCCTTCTTCGGGGCGGCACTGGTTTATGTCTATGTGCTGGACAATTTCGCCGATCAGACGGACATGATCCGCTTCATGATTTGCATCGGCGCGGCTTATGCGGGCTTTTATGCGCCAAACCTTTACATCGGCAACATGGCCAATAAGCGCAAAGCGTCCATTAAAAAGGCATGGCCCGACGCGCTGGACCTGATACTGATCTGCGTGGAATCGGGCATGTCCATCGAAGCCGCGTTCCGCAAAGTCTCCGCCGAGATCGGCACCAACTCCATCCCGCTTGCCGAAGAATTGGTGCTCGTGGGTGCTGAACTGTCCTACCTGTCCGAGCGTCGCCAAGCCTACGACAATCTCGGCGCGCGCACCGGGCTTGAGAGTGTGCAGTCTGTATCGCAGGCACTTATTCAGGCAGAACGCTACGGTACGCCCGTTGGCCACGCTTTGCGCGTGCTTGCCAATGAAAGCCGAGAACAGCGCATGACAGAAGCTGAGAAAAAGGCAGCCGCGCTGCCACCAAAGCTCACTGTTCCGATGATCCTCTTCTTCCTGCCGGTTCTCTTCATGGTCATCCTCGGCCCAGCGGGCATCCAAGTCTCCGCAAACGGCGGCATCTTCTAACTTTCTGTTTCACAACGCGCGAAGTCGACCTCCCTCAAGCGCATAAAAAAAAGACCGGCGATCAGAGATCGCCGGTTTTTTCATGTAGAGCTTGGTGGTGGATCGTTGATCCGCCTGTTAGTTGGCGGCAGCGGATCGGTCTTCCTGTTTGATGAGCGCCCAGGCGTTCTGCTGGGACAGCATTCGCTCCAGATATTCCATATTGGCTGCCGCTTGCTCCGGCGACAACTCGCGCTGGGCAATGGAACGCGCTTCCTGGAAGCGGCCTTGCAGCCCGACCACCATGGCGAGGTTTTGGCGCACGCGACTGTCGGCGCCGGGCTGGTCAACGGCGGTGCGCAGATAGGTCTCCGCGGTCGGCAGATCGCCTTCCAGAATGTGGCTCATCGCAAGATTGGAGAGGACCGACGGTTCATTGGGCCGTAACTGCAGCGCGCGTTGGTAGCGCGCACGGGCCTGTTGCGACCGGCCGGTTTGATCGTAGATTGCACCTTCCGCCGACATCAAACGCCAGTCCGGCTGGGTCGGATCTTGCGCGCGTTGGATGGCATCGAGCGCGGCGGTAAAATCGCCTGCACTGGCCAGCGCCTTGCCATAAGCTGCAAGGACAACCCGATCTTCAGGATGCTGAATGGCAGCCTTGCGCATGACGGCGAGCGCCTGGTCGTTGCGTCCGTTCATCCGCAGGACTGACGCGAACGCCATGGCCGTCGACTTGTCATCTGGATTGCGTTCGTAGAGCCGCTGATAATTTGGCAGCGCCGTTTGCAGTTCAACTGCGGTCATCTGCTCAATTGGCTTGTTGGCGCTTGCGACCGAGGCGGTCGATCTGCGATCAACACTTGCGCAACCGGACAGAAGCACAACGATGGCCGCGCCTGCGAGCAATCGCGCTCTGCGTGTTGTTCTTCGTTGCATGCGTTCGTCAATTGACGCCATGGTTTCCCCCAGCAACCGCCGAAAATGTAACGACAAAACGCGCGAACGCGTTAACATCGATTAACAAGCCGTAACCAAACAACCCTAACGCGGAGTTAACGCCATGGCCGTCCGACACCCTGTCCTGCGCGCTGCGATCGGCCCCACACCGCCGCCGCGAGACGCCCGTGCGATCCACGTGATCGCCGACGAAACGGACAGTCTTCCCGAGGGCATCAAGGCGTGGATCCAAGCGTCCAAAGCCGCGGGTGGCGTGACAAAACCGGTGACCCTCGTGCCCGACGAAAGCGGCCATGGCGTTGCAGCAGCGGTGCTGGATTTGGGCAAGGATGCCAATCCGCTTGTCGCAGGCCGCCTAGCCAAAGCACTGCCCGTCGGCGCGTGGCACTTCGCGCCAATGGCCGATACGCTTGAGCCCGTGCAGGTGTTCCTCGGCTATCTCTTGGGGGCCTATCGTTTCGATGCGTATCGAAAGAAGGCGACCGACCAATCCGCGATAGTGTCCGCGCCCGATAGTGATGGTGATGGTGGAGACGTCGAGCAAGTCATCGCACGCGCGGCAGCCGTCTATACCGTTCGCGATCTCGTCAATACACCAGCCAATGATATGGGTCCGGCGGACATTGAGGCCGCGGCGCGTGATGTCGCCCGCGCCCACAAGGCGACGCTTCGTTGCATCACGGGCCATGACCTTCTGAAGAAGGACTTCCCGCTGATCCATGCGGTTGGCCGCGCCGCTGCGCAGGAGCCCCGCCTCATCGACTTCAAATGGGGCCGACGCGGCGCGCCAAAGGTCACGCTCGTCGGCAAGGGCGTCGCATACGATACCGGCGGCCTCGATATCAAACCGGCAAGCGCCATGCGCAACATGAAAAAGGACATGGGTGGTGCCGCGCATGTCCTTGGTCTGGCGATGATGATCATGGACGCCAAGCTTGATGTTCGGCTGCGTGTGCTGATCCCCGCCGTCGAAAATTCGATCTCGGCAGATGCGTTCCGTCCGGGCGATGTCTATCCATCTCGAAAGGGCATGACAGTCGAAATCGGCAACACAGATGCGGAAGGGCGCCTCGTATTGGCCGATGTGCTGACCTTGGCCGACGAAGAAAGCCCTGAACTGTTGATCGACTTTGCCACGCTGACCGGTGCGGCCCGCGTCGCATTGGGCCCGGACATTGCTCCATTTTACACCGCAAGCGATGCGGTGGCGCAGGATCTGTCTGATGCGTCGGTGGTGGAGCGTGACCCGGTCTGGCGGATGCCGCTTTGGGATGACTACGCGAAAGGCCTTTCATCGAATGTCGCCGACTGCTGCAACATCACGACCGACGGAATGGCGGGTTCCATCACGGCGGCGCTGTTCTTGAAGAAGTTCGTTGAGAACGCTGAAACGTGGATGCATTTCGACGTCTATGCGTGGAGCCCAAGTGGCAAGGCACACGCGCCAGCGGGCGGCGAAGCGCAAGGCATCCGCGCGCTGATGACCGTATTGCAGCGCCGCTATGCGGTCCGCACCAAGGCTTGATGCCTTGATTGAACGGTCGTATTGTTGCGCATCCGAAACAAAGCGATGTGCGACCCATGACCATCTCGCTGCGGCCAAGCCAAGCGCTTTCGCTTTGGCGTGATGCCGCGCTTTCCGAAGTGAAGGGCGGGCACCACGATCTGTCCATGCGCCAGATGTCGATCCTTTTGACGGTCTATCTCGACGCGCCGCCACACACGGTGCGTGGTCTTGCAAGCCGCTTGGGCGTCACAAAGCCGGTGGTCACGCGCGCGCTCGATACGATGGGGCAGATGAAGCTTTTGACCCGCCGCCGCGACCCGCGAGACCGGCGCAATGTCATCATCGGACGGACGCTTGAGGGCGCACTTTACCTGGAGCGCTTCGCTGACTCGGTGATCGGCCATGCCCGGGACCTGCCGCGATGAGCACGACGCAGCAATTGGATCGACGCCTGCATGCCTATCGACCAGACCTCGCCGATGACCGCCTGCGCGGTCAGGTTGAGGCTGCAAGCTTCGTCGTGGCGCACACGGCGCATGTGGTTCTGCCGGTCTGCGATGTCCGCTCAAGGCCAAGTCGGGAAGCAGGTGTGACCACGCAGTTTTTGCGCAACGCCCAAGTTGCGGTGTTCGAAAACAGGGGCGGTTGGGCTTGGGTGCAGGCGCAAGCAGATGGTTATGTGGGCTATGTCCCAAGTGCAGCGATTGCTGTCGGCGCACCACAACCGGCGACCCATCGTGTGAGTGCCGCGCGCACATTTGTGTATTCCGAACCGGACCTGAAAACGCCTGCGACCACGGCTTTGTCGATGGGCACACATCTTGCGGTGACCGACACGGTTGAAGCACGTGGCACACAATACGGCGTTCTTGCAGACGGAGGTTACGTTGTGGCGTCGCATCTGCGTCGCGTCACGGATCACGCCGATGACTATGTCTCTGTTGCCGAAGCGCTCATCCACACACCCTATCTGTGGGGTGGGTCATCGGCTTTTGGCGTCGATTGTTCCGGCTTGGTTCAACTGGCCATGGCCATGTGCGGATCAAGTCAGTCGCGCGACTCAGATATGCAGTTTGAGAGCACCGGGACACCCATTGATGCCGAAGCTGGTTTGCAGCGCGGAGATCTGATCTTCTGGAATGGCCACGTGGCTATTGTCCGCGATTCCGATACCATCATCCACGCCAACGGGCACTCGATGACGGTCGCCATCGAAGACCGTGTCGAGGCGATTGAGCGCATCGCCTATCTCTACGAGAACCCAATCGGCTTCAAACGGCCCTGACAATCGTCAGTATCCGGCGGCGCGGTCAACCAGATGCTTCAGCGGCTCGCCGCGATCATGGGCATCCATCTGCGCCACCATCGGCGGGATGAGGGCAGCGGGATCGGAGGTGGCCGCCGCATGTGGTGTGATCGTCACTTTCGGGTGCCGCCAAAGCGGGCTGTCGGCGGGCAGCGGCTCGGTTTGAAAGACGTCAAGCGACGCAGCGCCGATCCAGCCATTGTCGAGCGCGGCTAATATATCGGCTTCGTTTTGCAGTCCGCCACGGCCTGCATTGATCAAAACCGCAGGGCCAAGCGGGCCGCTTCTTTTCATGCGGGTCAGGAGCGGTTTTGACAAAATGCCCTTGGTTGCCTCTGTCAGCGGTAGCAGGCAGACCACGATATCGGAGACGTCGAGAAACGGGCCAAGGCCGTCTGAGCCGTGGTGGCAGACAACGCCGTCCATCGCCCTGTCGGTGCGGCTCCAGCCCGCCACTTGAAAGCCGAGCGCCATCAGCTTCGTGGCCGCGTCACGCCCCAGTTCACCGAGGCCCAAAATGCCGACGGTGACGTCGCGGGCGGCCGGTTGACGGCGGTCTTCGCGCCAATGCGCTTCGGCCTGTTGGCGCCGATAAAGTGGGCCCTTGCGATGGTGGTCCAGTACCTGCCACACCACATACTCGCTCATCCGCTCCGTCAGATCATCTGCGACAACGCGCACGATTGGGACGTCGGGCACATTGGCATCGGCGAAGATGTGGTCCACGCCTGCCCCGATGGAAAAGATTGCCTTCAGGTTTGGCAGCGCGTTGAGCACGCCGGGCCGTTGCTTCCAGACGACTGCGTAGGTGATGTCTGCCGGATCGTCGGCGTCAGCGATGTCGGTGATGATTTCGCGCTCGGGCGCGATAGAGGCGAGATGGTCCTGCCACACACGCGGATCAAAGCCCGTGACGGCGAGGAGGATGGTTCCGCTTTTGGCCATGGACTAGTCCTGAACCGCTTCCACATGGCGGCTTTCAATGTCGAATGCCGCTGCCATCAGCGCTTTTGTGTAGTCGGTCTTCGGCGCGTCAAAAATCTGCTCGGCGGTGCCATACTCCACCACATGCCCATTGCGCATGACAATTACCTCATTGGCAAGCGCGCGCACGACTTTCAGATCGTGGCTGATGAACAAATATGCCAGATCGTGCTTCTTCTGCAGATCACGCAACAGGTCGACGACCTGCGCCTGCACGCTCATATCGAGGGCTGAAGTCGGCTCATCCAGCATGACGAACTTCGGTTTCAACGCCATGGCGCGCGCAATGGCGATGCGCTGACGTTGGCCGCCGGAGAACTCATGGGGATAGCGAAAGCGCGTGTCAGGGTCGATGCCCACTTCGCGCAGTGCATCGACCACAATGGCATCGCGCGCATCTGGGCTCAGGCCGCGCTCATGGATCTGCAACCCTTCCGCCACAATCTCTGCCACCGACATGCGTGGCGACAGCGAGCCATAGGGGTCTTGG
>JBCBHR010000049.1:0-9044 GCA_038525365.1 Pseudomonadota bacterium
CTATTCGGCATGCTTCTGGATGCTCGCGCCGGCCATGAAAGCGCTTCCGGTTGGTTTGGTCTACGCGGTGTGGGCCGGTATCGGCATCGTCGCCGCATCAGCGATCGGCGTCTACGCCTTTCAGGATAAGTTGAACCTGATCCAATTGGGTTGCATCGGGCTCGTGCTTGTCGGCGTGGTCGGTCTGCGGCTCACCAGCTCCACATGAAACTCCCGGCGCCGCTTGTTCCAGCGCGCCTGATCCGTCGATACAAGCGCTTTCTGGCCGACTGTGTTCTGGATGACGGGCGTGAGGTTACCGCATCGGTGCCTAATACAGGCTCCATGATGGGGCTAAGCACGCCCGGCGCCCGCATTTGGCTTTCGGTGAGCGACAACCCCAAACTCAAATTTGCACATCGGCTGCAATTGGTGGAAGCGGACGGCACGGTTGTTGGGATCAACACGGGGTATCCCAACAAGCTGGCGGAGGAAGCCATCGCGGCAGGCCTCATCTCGGACTTGGCCGAATACGCCACCGTCAGGCGCGAGCAACGCTACGGTGAGAACTCACGCATCGACATCCTTCTTGAGGATGACGCCAAGGGCCGAGCCTATGTGGAAGTGAAGAACGTGCACCTGATGCGCAAACCGGGACTGGCCGAATTTCCGGATTCAAAGACGGCACGCGGCGCTAAGCATCTGCACGAATTGTCCGCGATCCGCGATGATGCAACGCGGGCGATCATGGTGTTCCTGATCCAGCGTGATGATTGTGAGCGACTGACCCTGTGTCGCGATCTTGATCCGGTCTACTGCGCGGCGTTTGATTCAGCGATTGCGGTGGGGGTTGAAGCCTATGCCGTTCGATGTCACATCACGACGGAGACGATCACGCCGAAGGGCCTTGTGCCCATTGATGAGGCGGTCATGGCGACCGCAAGACACACGGCCTAAAGCAGGCATCGCACAATGATCACCTACCTTGATGCACATATTGCTCCGCTGAAGAACACCGGCCAGATCCGCCTGCACGGCGAAGATGGTTTTGAGGGAATGCGGATTGCTGGCGCATTGGTGGCGTCAGCGCTTGATGCGGTGGCTCCGCTCGTTCAACCCGGCGCCACAACGCAGGAGATCGACGATTTCCTGTTCCAGTTCGGCATGGATCACAACGCGGTACCGGCAACGCTGAATTATCGCGGCTATACCAAGTCCTGCTGCACATCGATCAACCACGTCGTCTGCCACGGCATTCCCAACACCAAGCCGCTGCGCGAAGGCGATGTGATCAACATCGACATCACGTATGTGGTCAATGGCTGGCACGGGGACTCATCGCGCATGTATCCGGTGGGCGAGATCAAGCGCGCCGCCGAGCGCCTTCTCCATGTCACACATGATTCAATGATGCGCGGCATCGCCGCCGTCAAACCGGGTGCGCGTATGGGCGCGATCGGAGAGGCAATTCAGCGCCACGCCGAAAAAGAGCGTTGCTCTGTGGTGCGCGATTTCTGTGGCCACGGCATCGGGCAATTGTTCCACGATGCGCCCAACGTGCTTCACTATGGCCGTGCAAACGAAGGTGCGGAGATGCGCGAAGGCATGATCTTCACCGTCGAACCGATGATCAATCTGGGCCGAGCGCATGTGAAGGTGCTGTCAGACGGTTGGACGGCCGTCACGCGTGATCGCAGCCTATCGGCGCAGTATGAGCACACAGTCGGCGTGACCAAAGACGGATGCGAGATTTTCACACTCTCGCCCGGTGGACTTGACACACCGGGCCTCCCGGCGGCCTAGTCAGACCGATCGGGAAGCCGGGGCAAGCGGTTGATCGATCAAGTGAAGTTTCGTCGACGTCGAAAGTCGACAGCAGGGGCACATAGGCGATGGCGTCGCAATCAGATGGCGGGGCGGGCGACGAACGCTCGATATTTTCGGCCGGAAACGAGAACAAGAAGCAGAGCGATCCCGCGAAAACCGTCGCTCCGCCCAGCGCCGATCTGCCGGATAAGCGCAAAAAGCCAAAATCTCTGCATGCAGGTCACCGCGACCGCCTGCGCAAACGGTTTGCATCGGGCGGTGCAGGTGCGCTGGCGGACTACGAACTTCTGGAAATGCTTCTTTTCCGCTCCATCCCCGTGGCAGACACCAAGCCATTGGCGAAGCGCTTACTTGCGCGGTTCAAAAGCGTTGGCGCAGTTCTGGGCGCAACCCCCGATCAGCTCCAAGACGTTGAGGGCATTGGTTCAGCCGTTGCGCTTGATCTGAAACTCGTCAACGCAGTCGCCGCGGAAGTCATAAAGTCCGGCATAAACACCCGCGAAGTGCTTTCCACGTGGAGTGCCGTCATCGCCTATTGCACGGCAAGCATGGCGCATGAGCCCCGCGAGCAGTTTCGCATTCTGTTTCTCGACAAGAAGAACGCACTCATCGCAGACGAAGTGCAACACGTCGGCACGATTGACCACACCCCGGTCTACCCCCGCGAAGTGCTGCGCCGCTGCATTCAGCTTGACGCGACCGCGTTGATCCTTGTCCACAACCACCCTTCGGGCAATCCGGAACCATCCGCGGCCGACATTGAAATGACCCACCGCATCGTCGACGCGCTGTCACCGCTAAACATCCTCGTCCATGACCACATCATCATCGGCAAAAACGGTCATGCCAGCCTAAAAGGTCTTGGCCTGATCTAACCCGCCACACGCCGAATACGCTTCAGTCGATGTCTTCGACTTCGCTGTCGCCTGCACCACTGACCTTTTGTGCAAGTGCTGCTTCCATGAATTTGTCCAGTTCGCCATCAAGCACGTCACCCGGAGCGGTCGATTCAACGCCGGTCCGCAAGTCTTTGACGAGCTGATAGGGCTGAAGAACATAAGATCGGATCTGGTGGCCCCATCCGATATCCGACTTGCCGTCATGTTCAGACTGGGCCGCCTCTTCGCGCTTCTTCATTTCCATGTCGTAGAGACGTGCGCGCAACGCTTTCATGGCGTTTGCCCGGTTTTGGTGCTGGGACTTTTCCGAAGACGTCACGACAATCCCTGTCGGCAAGTGCGTGATACGGACAGCCGAGTCGGTGGTGTTAACGTGCTGACCACCTGCGCCGGATGACCGGTAGGTGTCGACGCGGATGTCCTTGTCCAGGATTTCGATGTCGATGTTGTCGTCAATCACCGGATAGATGCCGACCGATGAAAACGATGTATGACGGCGCGCATTGGAGTCGTAAGGCGAGATGCGCACCAAGCGGTGAACGCCCGTCTCGGTCTTCAGCCAGCCATAGGCGTTGTGGCCTTTCACGAGCAGTGTCGCGGTCTTGATGCCCGCCTCTTCACCGGCTGAATACTCTTGCATCTCCACCTTGAAGCCACGGCGCTCAGCCCAGCGGGTGTACATGCGCAGCAGCATGTTCGCCCAATCCTGGCTCTCCGTGCCGCCCGCGCCGGAGTGGACTTCCAGATAGGTGTCGTTGCCGTCCATGTCGCCGGAAAGCAGTGCTTCGATGGACATTTTCTCGATGTCGCCGGTCAGACTGCGAATGGCATCCTCGGCGTCACGGACGGTATCGGTGTCACCCTCCTCTTCGCCCATGGCGATAAGTTCAACGGACTCATCGAGCGTCTGATCGAAGGATTTGATTGCGCCAACCATGCCCTCCAGACGTTGGCGTTCCTGCATCAGCTTTTGGGCTTCTGCGGCATCGTTCCAAAGGTCCGGGTCTTCAGCGCGCGAGTTTAGGTATTCGAGGCGTTTTAGTGACTGATCCCAGTCAAAGATGCCTCCTCAGCAGGGCTATGTCCTGCTTGATGCTGTCGGTCAGCGTCGCAATTTCTGCACGCATGGATGGTCGCTCCGATAAGTCGATGATGTGATCCGGTTGGGTGTCCAATAAGAAAGCCGCGCGCCGCTGTAAAGCATCGGCGGCGCGTGTGGCTGTCAAATCAGAGGATCAGAAAAGACCACCGACACCCTGCTGAACAGCCTGCTGGCCACGCGGTGACACAGCGCGTTGTCTCTGGGACCGCTGTTGCTGTTGGTTCTGCGATGCGAGTTCCGCGTCGCCGATCACAACATAGGTGTCGGCTGGGCCCGTGCCCGGCTTGAATGCCTCGACAATCACATCACCCCCGTCACCGGAACGCATGCCTGTTTTGCGGTTGATGCGGATGAGTGTCATGCCCGCTGGTGGTTTGAACTCAAGCTCCGGCTTTTCATCGAGCGCCGCCGTCATGAAGTTCTTGAAGACAGGTGCGGCAAGTTCGCCACCTGTAGAGCCGCGGCCCATCGGCGTTGGTCGGTCAAAACCGATATAGACGCCGGTGACCAGCTCCGGCGTGTACCCGACAAACCAAGCGTCCTTCTCGTCGTTTGTCGTGCCAGTCTTGCCAGCAACCGGACGGCCAAGATCCTGCAAGGCAGTCGCCGTACCGCGCTCAACAACCCCCTCCATCATGGAGGTGATCTGATAGGCTGTCATCGGATCAAGGACGATGTCGCGATTGTCTTCAACTTGCGGCTCTTCCTGGCCGAGCCACTGGGTGGCATCGCAACCAACGCACCCGCGATTGTCATGTTTGAAGACGGTCTTGCCATAACGGTCCTGGACGCGGTCAATGATCGACGGCTTGATCTGACGCCCGCCATTGGCAAGCACGGCGAATGCAGAGACCATGCGCATCACCGTGGTTTCACCGGACCCGAGCGACATCGCCAACACCGGCGAAAGATCATCATAGATACCGAACTGCTCGGCATAGTCCGCCACCAACTCCATGCCCATGTCCTTGGCGAGGCGCACGGTCATCAGGTTCCGCGATTTCTCGATGCCTTGGCGCAGGGTCGATGGACCAACGCCATCACCGCCGCCATAGTTCTTCGGCTCCCACAATTCGCCGCCTGAGATCAGCTTGATCGGCGCGTCGAGGATGACGGATGCGGGTGTGTAACCATTGTCGAGTGCCGCTGCGTAGACGAACGGCTTGAACGATGAACCCGGCTGACGAAACGCCTGCGTAGCGCGATTGAACTGGCTTTCATAAAACGAAAAGCCGCCGGCCATCGCGAGCACGCGACCTGTACGTGGATCCATCGCAACGAGCGCACCGGACACACCGGGAACTTGGCGGAGATTGTAGAGATTGCCCTCGCCTTTGGGCTCAACATAGACCACGTCGCCCGGCTTTAAGACTTCTTCAATTGCTTGCGCGCGCGTTACGCCATCGTTGGTGCGAAGGCGAAATGCCCAGCGGATATCATCAACATTGAGGCGACCTGTCTCGCGATCACTGGAGATCGCCCCCGACAACATTTTGCGCGGTTGCAAGCCAATGCGCGCGCCTGTCTCATCGGTCGACAGGACAACTGCCGCCTTCCATGTTGGCACATCGGGCATGGATTTCGCTTCGGCGAGCGCGCGACCCCAATCACCCGAAACGTCCAGCGTCTGCTCTGCGCCGCGCCAACCCCATGACCGGTCGAAGCTCAAAAGTCCGTCTTGAAGCGCAATGCGCGCCTTGTCCTGAAGATCAGGCTCAAGGGTCGTGCGCACAGACAACCCCCCTTCATAGAGCGCGTCATTGCCGTATCGGTCGATGACCTCACGGCGCACTTCCTCTGTGAAGTACTCGGAGGCAAACACGTAGTCGCCGGAGCGGCGGAAATTTGCACCGATCGGTTTGTCTTGCGCGATCCGGGCTTCGTCGGTCGTCACGTAGCCATTGTCTACCATGCGATCAACGATCCAATTGCGGCGCTCCGTAGCCGCATCGATGTCATCAAAGGGATGGTAGTTGGACGGCGCTTTTGGGAGCGCTGCCAGATATGCCGCTTCATGGAGCTCAAGCTCATTAACCGACTTGCCGAAATAGGTCAGAGCAGCAGCGGCAATTCCATACGACCCTGCACCGAAGAAAATCTCGTTGAGATAGAGTTCGAGAATGCGGTCTTTGGAGTAAGCCTGCTCAATGCGGAACGCCAGCACGGCTTCCTTGATCTTGCGGTCAACCGTCCGGTCACTGCTCAAAAGGAAGTTTTTGGCGACCTGTTGTGTGATGGTGGAAGCGCCCACAAGGCGGCGATTGTTGCGTAGGTTTTGAACGTTGGTCACCATCGCACGCGCCAACGCCAGGAAATCAACGCCCTGGTGTTTGTAGAAATTTTTATCTTCCGCCGACAGAAATGCCGCTTTCACGCGATCCGGAACCGCTTGGATCGGCAGGAACAGGCGGCGCTGACGTGCAAACTCGCCCATCAGTCGACCATCACCTGAATAGATGCGCGTGGTCACCGGAGGCTCATAACGCTCAAGCACTTCGTAGTCCGGCAACTCTTCTGCCAGATCGCCGATGTAGATGACGACGCCAGCGGCGACCACTAAGAAACCCACGACACCGATGCCAAAAAAGTATCCGAGCAGGCGAATCATAAACCCATATTCCCAATCGCGAGCGGGCATACAACCGCAAGCTGTGTTCGATCTTTTACCGCGAACGCTTAAGCGCGCAAAGGGCACAAAAGAGCACGGACTGCGGTCGTTTGCGCATGTGGCGGGATGGGCACAGCGCCCTGCCCGTCATGCCTACTCGTCCGAGCTTAGCGCAACCTCGCGGCCCGAAAGAATCGCAAATTCGGCGATGGCTTCCGACAATTCCACGGCCATATTTTGACGCCATTGTGCCTGCCTCAGAAGTTTTTCATCTTCTGCATTGGACAGATATCCAAGCTCCACCAGCACCGATGGCACGTCAGGTGCACGCAACACGCGGAAACCGGCGTACCGGTGCGGATTTTTGTTGGTGCGAGCCACTTCGGCAATGTGGCCAATGGCAAGCCGCGCAAATTGCACCGAAAACCCAAGCGTCTCACGCCGCGCCAGATCGACCAATATGTCCTCAACCTCTGCGACCTCACCAGCATATTCGATGCCTGCAATGCTATCTGATGCATTTTCAGATGCGGCCAATTGGGCAGCGATGGCGTCGGAAGCCTTGTCTGAAATGGTGTAGACCGTCGCTCCGCGAACATAAGACTGCCGCACCGAATCTGCGTGAAGCGAAACAAACAGTGACGCGTTCTTCTGGCGTCCAAATCGGACCCGATCGTTGAGCGGAAGGAAAACATCGCGGTCGCGGGTCATCTCAACGCGGATGTTTCCAAACTTTTCCAGCTCGTTGCGCAGTTCTTGTGCAAAATCGAGCGCAATATCCTTTTCACGGACACCGCTGATGCCGATGGCACCGCTATCAATCCCGCCATGGCCGGGATCCAGCACGACCACAAATTCACCCGCATTGGCCGAACTCAACGCATCTGAACCAAGACGATCAGACTTGCCCGTCTGAACGACCACCGATGATGTGCGGATCATATCCAATCGCGCTGCTGTGAACGCCTTGCGGTCACTGGCCCGGTATTCGATGACAATGCTATATGGAAGGCCATCACCACCTTCTTGCTCCGCGACATTCGTCACCGCAAAGGGAGCCGCGAACTCAAAGATCAACCGCGAGTGTGTCGTATCCATATCGCCATAGCGGACGTCCTGGACGAGACCGGTGAAGCTCTTGTCGCCAGCATCGAAGCCAAAAGCGACACGCTCAAAGTCGAGCACCAAGCGCCAGGGGTTCTCCAAAAGGCTCTGGCGCACAGCAACCGGTCGGTCAAAGTCGATGACCACACGGCCGGCTGTCTCATCGCCGACCGCGAGCACGCGAGATGCTACGGGCAAATCCGCAGCGTGCGCCGTTGCCATTGCGCCGAGGCTCAACATGCACCAAATTAGGATGCGCGAAACTGTAGCCAGCGCGCTGCGCCCGCACGAGGCCAAGCTGGCAAAACACGGGTCTTGTCTCAAAATGTGTCTCGGCGCGGTAATCATGGTCCGGGTTATCATACCGATTGCATGGTTAACCACCTGTTTCACATGTCAGGCAAATGCGCTGAGGCAAGCGGCGTGCCGCATTGAAACAAATCGCTTGCGCCGCTTCTGCCAAAGACTTACTTTCCGGTGGTTCGGAGGGTTCCGAACGTATGGAATTCCGAAGCACGCCAGATAAGAACTGTGCAGAGGTTTGCCGCATTGCCGCCAGGCGCAGCCGAGGCAGTCGTGGCCCCAACAGCCCCTTCAAATGGGGCACGCAAACCGGCCGCAACACGGCCAAATTGAAACAGCTAGCCGCCCGGTAACTACGGTGATTTCGCTCCGAAACATACGCTCCAACTTGCTGCATCACTCGATGCAGCGAGCGACTTTCGGCATTTTCACCTCTAGTACCCATTGCGGCGCTTCAAGAACAGAACCGGGTTCAACGCAGCGTGACCGTGCACCTATGCGGGCCGTGGCCAGTCAGGACAGGCGACCAAATGGTCGATTGTTGGCACTTAACGCGCAGTTGCGTCCAACCCGGCGTGAGACAATTTTATGCCGAATCGTATGCTTATCGATGCCTCCCACCCCGAGGAGACACGCGTAGTCGTTGCCAAGGACAATCGTCTGGCCGACTTTGACTTTGAATCTGAACATAAATCCCAAATTCGCGGGAACATCTATCTCGCAAAGGTGACACGGGTCGAACCGTCACTGCAGGCCGCCTTCGTTGACTTTGGCGGCAACCGCCACGGCTTCTTGGCGTTTTCTGAAATTCATCCCGACTATTATCAGATCCCGCTCGCTGACCGCCAAGCGCTTCTCGCTGAAGAAGAGGCATATGCAAATGTCGAGGCTGACGAAGAAGACGAGCAGGTCGAAAATCTCCGGAAGGGCCGCAAGCGCCGCCGCCGCCGCGGTGGACGAGGCCGCAACGGCAATTCCGACGACAAGCGCGCATCGGAAGGCGCTGTCCCGGACGCTGAACTGGTCGCGATGGACGACATCCTTGCAGCACACGCCTCAGACACACCCGAAGGCGATGATGACGACGACAAGGCACGTGTGATGGCCGCCGACGCGGCCAACGATGATGACGCTGCGGTCGTGTCCGAAGACATGGACACCGATGCGCCCCACCCCGCCGCTGCCAATGATGATGACGGCGCCGACAGCGACGACGATCACG
>JBCBHR010000050.1:0-8936 GCA_038525365.1 Pseudomonadota bacterium
CCAACATTATCGCGCCATGCTGAAACTGCGCGGTGAAAGCGATGTTCTGGTCAAGGGCGACATCGCGTTTGAAGATGGCGGCGAAGGTGTCTTGGCTTACACGCGGACGCTTGGTGGGGCATCAGTCTTTGTCGCCGTCAATCTTGAGGAACAGCCGGGCGAAATTTCGCTCCCCGTCGGCCAGTGGTCACCGGCCACGATGACCACGCAGGCGAGCGGCTCAGTCGATGGAAACATTGTAAAGCTTCCGGCGTTTGGCGCGTTTATCGCGACAAGCGGCTGACGGGATAACGAGAACAACAAAGCCGACAAGGCCATTTTGGGAGGCAAGTATGGCGAATTTGAAACTCACGAAAGTCGTCAAAGCGTACGGCGATATCGAGGTCCTGCATGGCATCGATCTCGACATCGAGGCGGGCGAGTTCATCGTCTTCGTTGGCCCGTCAGGCTGCGGGAAATCGACCCTGTTGCGCACGATTGCCGGGCTTGAAAGCATCACCGGCGGGACACTTGAGATCGACGGCATGATGGTCAACCAAGTGCCACCGTCGCAGCGCGGCATCGCCATGGTCTTCCAGTCCTACGCGCTTTATCCGCACATGACCGTTTACGACAACATGGCGTTTGGCATGCGTCTGGCGAAGACGCCAAAGGACGAGATTGATGCGCGCGTGAAAGACGCGGCGCGCATTCTGCAACTCGATCCGTATCTCGACCGCCTGCCGAAAGCGCTCTCGGGCGGCCAGCGCCAGCGGGTTGCGATTGGCCGTGCGATTTGCCGCCAGCCCAAGGTGTTCCTGTTCGACGAGCCGCTCTCAAACCTTGACGCCGCGCTTCGCGTCGCGACACGCATAGAGATTGCGAAACTGCATGAAAGCCTGCCCGGCACGACGATGATTTACGTGACGCACGACCAGGTGGAAGCCATGACGCTGGCCCATCGGATCGTGGTTTTGCGTGGCGGATATGTTGAGCAGGTCGGTTCGCCTATGGAGCTTTACCACCGCCCTGCCAATCTGTTCGTCGCGCAATTCATCGGCTCACCGGCCATGAATGTTCTGCCTGCGAAGGTGACGACCGCAAACAGCAAGTCGATTGCCGTCACCACGTCGGCAGGCACCAAGGCGACCCTGCCCATCAGCGGCCATGCCAGCATGAAAGGCAGCGATGTGCACATGGGTCTGCGCCCGGAAGACTGCGTTGTCGCAAAGTCGGCCAAAGACGCTGTGGTGTCCGGCAAGGTGGACATCGTGGAATCGCTCGGCGAAGTGACGTTGGCCTATGTCGATGTGGACGGCGCCGACGAACCATTCATCGCCAAGCTTCAAGGTGACGTCTCGATTGAGCGCGGTACGGCGATCCATATCTCAGCTGAACCAGACAAGCTGCATCTCTTCGACAAGGACGGCCTTAGCCTGCGGGCAGATGCGCAAGCCAAACAGGCGGCGTGATTGCGCCGCCTGTTGCCACGCAGATATGATCAGTGACTGTCTCGCGGCAGCCCGCGCGTGTTAGCGATGTCTCGATAGTCTGGCGCTGATTTCAGCACCATGCCCTCGTCGAATTGATCGACGACTGCACGCTGCATCGCCTGCCATGGCGTTTGCGATTGTGGAAACGCATAGCCACCGTTGGCCGCCAGAGCGTCAGCGCGCGCTGACCATTCTACCTCGTCAACCAATGCATCAACCGAGCCGTTGTTCAGGTCCACGCGGATGCGGTCGCCGTTTTGCAGAAATGCCAATCCACCGCCATCGGCTGCTTCGGGCGACGCGTTGAGGATCGACGGCGATCCCGATGTTCCCGATTGACGTCCGTCACCGATACAGGGCAGCGAGGTGATGCCGCGCCGGATGAGATAGTCCGGCGGTTGCATGTTGGTCACTTCCGCGCCGCCCGGATATCCAATCGGCCCCGCGCCACGCATGACTAGGATACAATGCTCATCAATCCCCTCGGCGGGATCATCGATCCTGTGGTGATAGTCCTCGGGGCCGTCAAACACGACCGCCCTGCCCTCAAATGCCCCAAGGTCGTCGGCATTGGAGAGGTAGCGCTTGCGGAATTCGTCAGAGATCACTGACGTTTTCATGATTGCGGAGCGGAAGAGATTGCCTTTCAGGTTCAGGAAGCCGGCGTGATCGACCATGGCGTTGCTGATCGGGCGGATGACATCGTCATTGGCGGTTTCGCTGTCCTTGCAGTTTTCACCAATCGAGACGCCATTTGCTGTCACTGCGCCCGGATGCGGCAGCATGCCTGCATCAAGCAAGTTCTTGACCACCGCCGGAACGCCGCCCGCGCGGTGATAGTCTTCCCCAAGATACGCACCGGCCGGCATCAAATTCACCAGCAGCGGCACTTTATGGCCGAGACGCTGCCAGTCGTCATTGGTCAGTTCCACACCCAGATGCCGGGCGATGGCGTTTAAGTGGATTGGTGCATTTGTGGAGCCGCCAATGGCGGAGTTGACGACGATCGCGTTCTCAAACGCCTCGCGTGTCATGATATCGGATGGTTTGCGATCCGCATGCACCATTTCAACAATCTGCCGTCCGGTCTCATAGGAGATCTGGCCGCGCTCGCGGTAGGGCGCAGGAATGGCCGCCGAGCCCGGCAATTGCATGCCAAGCGCTTCGGCAAGCGAATTCATGGTCGTCGCCGTGCCCATCGTGTTGCAATAGCCAACCGAAGGCGCAGACGCCGCGGCGGCGTCCATGAACTGGTCATAGTTGATTTCACCTGCCGCCAGCTTCTGGCGCATCTTCCAGATGACTGTGCCTGAGCCAGCGCGCTCGCCGTCATACCAGCCGTTCAGCATCGGCCCGACTGACAGCGCGATAGATGGGATATTGACCGTCGCAGCTGCCATGAGCAGCGCCGGCGTTGTCTTGTCACAACCAATGGTCAGGACGGCGCCATCAATCGGATAGCCGTACAGCACCTCGACGCAGGAAAGGTATTGCAGGTTCCGATCAAGCGCGGCGGTCGGACGTTTGCCGGTCTCCTGAATCGGGTGAACCGGAAATTCCAGCGGACCACCGCCCGCTGCGATAATGCCATCGCGCACACGCTTGGCGAGTTCAACATGATGCCGGTTGCAAGGCGACAGATCGGAGCCTGTTTGCGCGATGCCGATAATTGGCTTGCCGGACTGGATTTCCTCGCGCGTCAGGCCAAAATTCAGATACCGCTCAAAGTAGAGCGCCGTCATGTCCGGGTTGTCCGGATTGTTGAACCAGGACTGCGAGCGCAGTTTGAGCTTGCCGTTGGATGCCATGTGATTTTCTCCCGACCAGACGGTTATGCCCGCTGCCGCGCGCGATCAAGGATTATCGCGTTTGGACAGCAGCCATTGACATTGCAGCGCAAAAAGACGACCTACAGCCATCTTGTTTCGGCTGACGCGTGATCAGCACATCGCCCCATAGATAAAGATAAAGCGCCAAGCGCTTCGGCGAATTCAAGCAAACCAATTCTGATCCCATTTCACGCGGGGGTTTACCGCGCGCATTGCGCCTGCCGTCGCTCCCAAGACGTGCGGGCATGCACCATTTATGAAAGACACAGTCTTGATGACTTTTGAAAAGCTGGGCCTGACCCAGTCCATTCTCCAGACACTTATGAATCTGGAGTTCACCAAACCAACGCCCATTCAGGAGCAGGCAATCCCGCTCCTGCTCGAGGGCCATGACGTTATGGGCCTTGCCCAGACCGGCACCGGCAAAACCGGCGCTTTTGGTCTGCCGCTCATCGACCGCCTGCAACGCGAACCAATGCTTGCAGCACCGGGTGAAGTCAGCGCGCTGATCCTTGCGCCAACGCGTGAATTGGCGTCGCAGATCGCCAACAGCCTGCGGGCATTTGCCAAGCGCTCACCATTGAAAATCGGCTTGATCGTCGGCGGCCAATCCATCGGAGCGCAGGCCAACAAGCTTGCCAAGGGCACCGATATCCTGATCGCCACACCGGGTCGCCTCATGGATCACATGAAACGCCGGTCCGTGTCGCTCGCCAATGTTAAATACCTTGTGCTCGACGAAGCCGACCAAATGCTGGATCTGGGCTTCATCCATGATCTGCGCCGCATCGCAAAGGCTGTGCCGAGCCAGCGCCAGACACTGATGTTTTCGGCCACCATGCCGAAGCTGATGGATGATCTGGCAAAAGCGTTTCTTAAAGACCCGGTTCGTGTCGAAGTTGCACCGCCCGGTCGCGCTGCCGACAAGATCAAGCAGTCGCTTTGCATGGTCGAACGCCGCGACAAGGCGGCTGCCTTGCGCGCCTTCCTGCTCACCTTGCATGAACCGCACGCCATTGTTTTTGCACGCACCAAGCACGGCGCCGACAAGCTGCAACGTGGTCTGGAAAAGGCTGGCCTCGCCGCGGCGGCCATCCATGGCAACAAGAGCCAGGGCCAGCGCAACCGCGCACTTGATGCTTTCAAGAAGGGCGAAATTCGTGTGTTGGTGGCAACCGATGTTGCCGCGCGCGGGATCGACATCCCCGGCGTGACGCACGTGATCAACCACGACCTGCCGGAAGTGGCGGACGTCTACGTGCACCGCATTGGACGGACCGCGCGCGCTGGTGCCGATGGTGCCGCGATCACGCTGTGCTCATCTGAGGAGATGAAGCTTCTGCATGCAATCCAGAAGCTGCTCGGCATGAAGATCGACAAGGTTGGCGTCCCAAGCGAAGCCTCCGTTGATGGTGTCTCCAGCTGGTTTGCCGACAACCGTCCGGCGCAACCGGCTGCAAAACCGCGTGCAAACACCGGCGGCAAGCCAAAGCCACGCCGTCCGCATCGCAAGGGCCAACGCCCTGCTGCGGCAACAGGTGATGGCGAACGCCCCGCAGGAAACAACCCCAAGCGGTCGAAACCACGCAAGGCCATGCGTGGCCGCAAGCCATCATCAAGGCCCAAAGCGGCCGCTTGATCTAACTTTCTTCGCCGGGCGCATATTCCAATATGTCGCCCGGCTGGCACTCCAGCGCGTCGCAGATCTTTTCCAGCGTTTCAAAGCGCACACCGCGCACCTTGCCCGATTTCAACAGCGACACGTTTTGCTCCGTGATCCCGATGATCTCGGCGAGTTCCTTTGAGCGCATTTTGCGCTTTGCAAGCATGACGTCGAGATTGACGATAATGGGCATGCTCACACAAAGCCCTTGTTTTCTTCGTCCACCTCGGTGGCTGCGGTCAGAACGTGGCCGACGGCAAAAAGCACACCCGCAAGCAGGATCGGAAACAGCTGTTCTGAGTTGACCGCGATGGACAATTGCCGTTCGCCGACCGGGTTGTTCATCGTCGCCAATAGCACCGTCGCCATGTGTGCAAAAACGCCCCAGATTGCGGTTGCAAAGAAGAACTTTCCAGCTTGGCGCATATGGCGCGCGGGCACGCGCGACAGCACCTCACCGTCTGCAAATTCCGAGAACATCTCCCACAGCGCAAACAGCCCAGCCGACACAAGCAGGATGGATATGCCGTTGATGGTGGCGATCCCAGCCAACTGCCAAAAACCGATTCGATCAGGGTAAAGCCGGATCCCGTCAATACCCGCCAACGTTGCGCGCGGATCTGTCGCCAGACCCTGCAGCGCAATCAAGGCCGCCAACAACACAATCGCTAACGCGACCATGCACATGAGTTTCATGCGACGGCTGAGCTTTTGCAGCGCAGCCATGCGTTCATTTGACATGTGACCCTCTCATAAAGCTTGCATTAATTAATGTAAAACAATAATAGATCGCCGTCAAACATGATTTAGGAGTTTGCCATGCCCGACGGAACCGTCTTTTGTGCCCGCCTGATATTGATTGCGAGCCTGCTTTCGCTGACCGCCTGCCTGTCGACGCCCCCATCGTCACTGGTGAAACTCGCACGCTTGTCGCCACTTGAGGCCAATCCTGCGGAGATCCGATTTGCCGTGCGCGCGCCTGACGCCATCCGCGTGCGCGATGGGGACATCACCATGCGTATTACCTTTGAGGCGTTGAACCCGGCAAACTCATTTATCGAAGAGTATCACGCGATCATCGAAGAGATTGATCGTCCGGCACCCGGACTGCCGATCGCACGGGAAGATGGGACGCGGACATTCATCGCCGCGTTGACGCCCGAGGACGCGGCCTCACTTGCCGCCACACAAAAGCGCGTTCGCGATTTACGGGCTGCGGGCGGCAAGGGCAAAGGCAGCCTGGCGATCAATGCGACCGGATGCGCGCTGACACCATTGCCCTCTGGCGCGGTGCGTCTGTCAACATGGCTTCAAACGGCACCGGCGGATGACTTCTTCATCGTCAGCCGTAACACCGATTTGCGAAAGGCAGCTGAACGCGTGGGCAGAGACCTCGACCTGATCCCGCCATGCGAGGCATGATCACGCGTGGCGGCCAATGTTTGATCTTGGCTCAACTTTACGAACGCAAGCCATGGATGTGGTTCACCAAACCAGCGGTGGACCCGTCACGTTGATCGGTGGTCTCGTCGCCTTGCACGACCGGTAACAGCCCGGTTGCCAGTTCCTTGCCGAGTTCGACACCCCATTGGTCAAACGCGTTGATGCCAAACATCTGCGCCTCAACGAACACACGGTGTTCATAGAGCGCGATCAGACGGCCCAACGTGAACGGGTCGAGTTTATCATAAATGACCGTAAGAGAAGGCCGATTGCCATTAAACACCCGGTGTGCCGCAAGCACGTCAGCCTCCGCCTCATCCAATCCTTTGGCCACCAATTGCGCTTTGGCTTCCTCAAACGTGCGGCCCTTCATCAGCGCTTCGGACTGCGCAATGCAATTGGCCAAAAGCAACTCGTGGTGCACGGCCAGCGCCTTATCCTCATGGGCGTTGGCAGCAACGAGGAACTCCACTGGGATGACGTCGGTGCCCTGATGCAGGAGTTGGAAGAAAGCATGCTGGCCGTTTGTGCCCGGTTCGCCCCATACGGTCGGGCCGGTCACCGCTGCATCTGCGCCATGCACGGTGACGCCCTTTCCGTTTGACTCCATATCCAATTGCTGCAGGTATGCCGCAAAGCGCGACAGGCGCTGGTCGTATGGGATGATCGCGCGTGAACTGTACTTGCAGATGACGCGATGCCACCAGCCGATCAGGCCGAGCATGGCAGGCAGGTTTTCGCGCAATGGTTTGGTCTTGAAGTGCGTATCAACGGCATGCGCACCGTCTAGGAAACGACCAAACTGTTGCGGGCCGACCGCAAGCATGATCGGCAGGCCAATCGCGCCCCAAAGCGAGTATCGCCCGCCGACCCAATCCCAGAAGCCGAAAATGCGATCTTGGGCGATGCCGAAGTCGGCGACCTTGTCGAGCGCGGTCGATACCGCGCAGAAATGGCTGTTGACGGCACCATCGCCGAGTTGTGTGACGAGCCAAGCGCGTGCGGTTTTCGCGTTGGTCATGGTCTCAATGGTGGTGAACGTCTTCGACGCGATCACGAACAGCGTTGTTTCAGCGTTGAGCAGTTTCAGCGTATCGGCCATGTCGGCGCCATCGACGTTCGACACGAAATGGCACTTGGGCCCGTCGTGATACGGCGCAAGGGCGCGCACCGCCATGGCCGGGCCGAGGTCCGAGCCCCCGATGCCGATATTGACCACGTCGGTGATGGCCTTGCCGGTCGCGCCCATAATCATGCCGCCTCGCAGGCCGTCGCAAAACGCGCCCATCGCCGAAAGCACGGCATTGATGCCGGGCATCACATCTTCGCCGTCGACCATTATGGGCGTGTTGGAGCGGTTTCTGAGCGCCGTATGCAGCACGGCCCGATCTTCGGTCGTGTTGATTTTTTCGCCCGCAAACATCGCATCACGCCGGGATGCGACCCCCGCTTCATCGGCGGCCGCCAGAAGATGGGCGATGGTGTCGTCGGACACGGCACATTTTGACCAATCTAGCAGCAAGTCGCCGTCCAAAAGGCTGTGGCGCGAAAACCGATCCGGGTCGGCGGCAAATGCACTGCGCATATCTTTCGGCGCGCCATCTTTGCTGTGTTTCACGAGCGCTTCGATGCTTTGGTGTGATACGGCCATGGTCACTCTCCCGATGCAGCTTGGCTCCCGCGCTTTTCGGTCAGGCGCGCGACAGGATCAAGCCACCAAACACCATGCCAATGCCCGCCACGCGCTGCCACGTGATGGCCTGCACCGGAATGCCAAACGCGCCAACCGAATCAAGGATGAGCCCGGCAGTCAGTTGACCGAGCACGGTCGCGGACGCGACGGTCAAAACCCCGACGCGCGGCGCGGCCCACAGGATCGCAAACACATAATAGGCACCAATAAACCCACCGGTCCACGCCCACCACGGCACCTGCGCCAGCACTTCGCCGGAGGGCAGTCCTTGGCGCGCAAATGTCAGCGCGATCAGGAAGACGAACCCGACACCAAACGATATCATTGCAGCCGCGACGGGATCGGCAAGCGTGCGCCCCAGGCTGGCATTGATCGGCCCCTGCATGGCGAGAAGAAAACCGCCAACGGTTACGACTGAGATAGTGAAAAGGGTTGCGCTGTTCATGAAAGACCTCCGGCGGGTCATCACACCTGCCAGAGGTTCGGGAGATTTTCCAGCGCTGTCAGATCATCGCAATTCGCGACGCAGGATCTTGCCAACATTGGTCTTTGGAAGTTCATCGCGGAACTCAATGAACTTCGGGCGCTTGTAGTTGGTGAGGTTTTCGGCGCAATGGGCTTTGATGGCAGCTTCGGTGACGCTGTCATCGGTGCGCACGACGAAGAGCTTCACCGCTTCGCCGGAGTGCTCGTCGGCCACGCCAACGGCGGCAGCTTCGACCACGCCTTCGCAGCCCGCTGCAACTTCCTCGACCTCGTTTGGATAGACGTTGAAACCGGAGACGAGGATCATGTCCTTCTTGCGGTCAACGATCTTGGTGTAGCCGCCATCATCC
>JBCBHR010000051.1:0-8841 GCA_038525365.1 Pseudomonadota bacterium
CCATTTGAAGGATTGCGTCCGTCACTGCGCCCTCATTCAGGCCATCGAGCGGCACACCAATCATTGCGCCAAGTGATGCGGCGACGCTGACAAGCGCACCCCATACGGTCTTTGATAGATACCATGGTTTTGCATTGTTCATCCGGGTTCTCCTTGTTGGATGGTGGTTTGGGTCGTGGTGCCAGCGCCAACGGTCAGGCTGACCTGGGCAATAGATGCGGTGAGCGCTTGGTTGAGCGGCAGGCCGAGAGCTGTCAGCGCATTGGCATCAAGCGAGAGGCGCGCTTCGCTGCTTTCGGTGGTTGCGGTCTCGCCGGTGGCTGCGGCCAGAGTGATGCGATACCGTTCGACGTCCTCGCCAAGCGGAACTTCAATGGCGGCCCAACTATCGCCACCGGAGCGCGTTCGACGGATCCAAGTGCAAGTCAGTGCGCCATCATCGCTCATAGCGCCCGCCACATGCACAGGCGCCAAAGGTCGCGATGCGACCATGCCGCCCGAAAGCACAGTCGTCTTGAAGTATCGATCCGTGAATGGCCGGTTTGCCTCGCCAACGCGCCAATGGATGTCCATGCCGACTTCGCCTGCGGTCAACCCGGCGGACACAACACGATCATCGAGCAGCACGAACTTTGAGCCGGTTTCCGCGCCCAAGCTTGTCAGATGCTCAGTGCCGCCAAGCCCGCGCAGGAGGCCAGTCAAGCGCCAGCGGTTTGGCGCCATTTCTTCAGCGTTTGCGAATGCGATGATTTCCCAGCCAAGCGATGTTTCGACTGCTGCGAGATTACGGCCCGAGAGCGTTGCCAACGTGCTCTGCGACGAGAAAGCCCCGCCGCTGGTCTGCACTTCAATCGCATTTCGATTGTCCCAAACAGCAACCGGCCCGGAACCAAACTGCGCGCTAAGCGTACCGATCACCGCGTCGCGGGCGATGGTCGTTTTCAGGTCAAAAGTTTCGCCATCTGGCGACGCCATCACGGCGACCGAGCGCCCGCCGTTACGGCGCGCCGCGATCAAGAAACTCTCTTCCTCCGCTCTTCCGTCGCGAAGTGGTGTGTCGATGAAAACGTGGTCGGGCACGCCACCGAAATCGCCGCCAAGGACGGGATCATCATGGGGAACCGGCGTTTGCGCGTTCCAGTTGGATGCCGTGTCACTAGCCAGCTTTTGCGCCGTGACTTTCACGTCAGCGGCGATTGTGACATCGCGAACCAGCCAGCGGGGACCAGCGGGCAAGTCGGAGAAGCCAATGACATCTCCAGTCGACAGCCCCATCCAGTTCACCGGCAGCGTAAAGTCTATGGTTACTGATCGCGCACGCATACGCCTAAGCCAGCTGTCAGCGGCGCGTATAGCGGGGCCACGACGCATGATGCCGGGCGCTTGAACCTCGACCGGGTTTACGCCCCTGCCATTAGGCGGGCTCACCACTTCAGCGATTTGCTTGTAGCCATATTGCGGGTCGCGGAAGCTGACGCTAACGGCGCTTGGAAGTTCATCGTCTTGGGCATGTGTGTAGCGTCGAACGGGCTTGCCCGGTTCGATGACGAGATCACGGACGGGTATGTCGATCGGCGGTTGCAAATTGTAGACGTCAAAGCCGATTGTGCCGGTGTCAGTCTCGTCGTCGCGCGCTGCACCATCAAAGAATGCCAAAATCGGTTCGATGGCCGATCGCGCGGCGTCCGGCGCTGAAATTACCAGACCATCCAAGGTGGCAGGGATGTCGCCAATTTCGACACCCGGAACGCCGTGGTCGGCGGCAATTGCTTTAACCAGCGCACCGACCGGCGCGGTTCCCAAACGGCCATTCAGCCAATGGCCGGTCGGCCAATTGCCCCCATCGCCCCATACATGACCAGCGATGGGGAATGCCGGATAGGGCCGTGCGTCCCAAGCCCAAGCGTAGATGCGTTCGGGATCGACTGGTGTCTGGTCGCCACCATCTGCGTTGGCCCGTTCAGACCAATAGCGAACGTGCGCAAGGACGCAGGCCCTTTGCTCGTAGTCATCGGGGGTGCCTGTCTTGCCGCGCGGTATTCCGTTCTCACTCGACTTGGGATCAATGAACAGGTTTGGTTGGCTCGCGCCACCGCGCAACGCGCTGCATCCGATCTCCATGAGCCAGACCGGTTTGCTGCGCGGGACCCAAGCAGTTGGCGTGGGCCGCTCCACACCATTGGTGCGGTCAAAGTGCCGATTGGACCACCACGCACGGATGTCCTTGTACCTGAACACCCAAGGCTTATTGTGGGCGCCATCACTGATCGGCGTTCGCGTGCGATCAGCGTTATCGCGGTCACTTTTGTAGTACCAGTGAAACCCCTCGCCGCCTTCGATCTGGGACATGAAGCCAGCGAGATCAGCATGGTGGCGAAAGCCGTCGGGTTGTCCGCCAATGTCTGCGGCATCCTCGTCGCGCCAATCGCTGATTGGCATGTAATTGTCGATGCCAATCGCATCGATGTCAGGGTGCGCCCAAAGTGGGTCCAAGTTGAAGAAGACATCGCCGCTACCATCCGATGGATGGTAGCCGAAATACTCCGACCAATCCGCACTGTAGACGATGTTGACGTGAGCGCCGAGAATGGCCCGCACATCCGACGCCAACTGCATCAAGGCCTGCACAAAGGGGAAACTACCGCTTGCGTCACGCACGCGGGTCAGGCCACGCAGTTCGCTGCCGATCAAAAACGTGTCGACACCACCGGCAAGCGCAGCCAGATGCGCGTAATGCAGAATGAATGCACGGTAGCGCCAGTCGATGCCGCCGCCTTCGGTAACCGTCTTTGCGCTTGCGTTGACCGCGAAATCACTCGCCTGCGCCGTCCCGATAAAGGAGGCAATCTGCGCCCCCGCATCGGCGGACTGATCGACCGAACCGGTTTGACCCGCGGCAGGATGGCAGGTAATCCGCCCGCGCCACGGGTAAGCCGCTTGCGCCGCACCGCCGTGCGGATCGGGCAATCCATTGCCGTCGGGCACATCCATCAACACAAATGGGTTGACCGTGACTGCGTAGCCCCTCGATTTCAGATCTGCGATGGCGGCAAGAACACTTTGGTCAGTCGGAGACCCGCCGTAAGCGGCCTGGCTGCCGTGCTGACTGACGATATGTGTGGAGGCACTTTGGCGGGTGAGGCCGCTCACCGACCACGGCTTGCTCTCTTCCTGACTGTCGCGCCCCGTAACGCCAGGCTTGATCGTGCAATGACGCGCCCGGAGATCATCACCAAACCATGACACCACCAGAGACGCGTGCTTCACGTTTGGGGCAACGATGGCAAGTTCATCCATAGATGCCGACCAGTCGCTTCGGCCAAAGCGAATGTGCCGATTGATATCCAACGTCTGTCCATCGCTCACCTTGGTCACGGGTTCGGGATCGTAACCATGCTCGGTTGAACCGGGGATGATGTGCACTCCGGTCAGCGCTTCTTCGAGTTCGCCAACCGGACGAATGATCTCCAGTTCAATTTGCGGAATACGATTGCCGAAGCGGTTCACATCCAGCGCCTCAAAGACAATGTAGGCGATGCCACGATAAGCGGGTGCGTTGCCATTGCCTTGCTTGGCCGCAATGAGTGGGTCTGCCGTTTGGGTCTGTGTTCCGCGATGCAGGCGAAACGTCATGGTCGTCAGATCGAGTTCCTTGGCGTCGGCCCACAGCCGTCGGATGCCCGCGATCTCGCCTTCGCAAAGCGCGACGGCGAAATTGGCTGAATAGGCGTAGGTGGTCGTTGTGGTGCCGCCACCGCCCTTCCCTCCGGTGCGCTCGCGATTTTCTGTTTCGAGCAAGCGCGTTGCCCAGATCACCGTCGATGCGATGCGCACCGTTCCATAGGCGCGCGCTATGGGCGTGCCTTCATTGGCTGACATCGGCGGTGTCGCGTCAAGACGCGGGCCAACCTGCTTGCGCGATGGTGAGAACAGGCGCTGGTCGATGTAGTTGCCAGCAAAGGCGCCAACGGCTGAGCCGATCGCGCTGCCCCACGCGCCAAAGGCGCTGCCGACAAAGCTGCCGGCGGCTTGGAGTACAAGAGTTGCCATGGATACTCAGTCTGTTTGATAAGTGAGTGGCGGACGGAAGACACCCGCAAGATGACGTTGCCACCACGCCGTGAACGGTTCGAGCGCGACTGGCCGCCGGTCTATTGCGTGCGCCATAAAACCATCTGGAAACAGGATCGCGATGTGCTTGGCCAACGCCTCAGGTCGAAAGCGAAACACGAGCAAGTCGCCCGGCTGCGCATCTTTGGCATCGACGGGCCCGCAAAAGCGGTGGCAAGCGGCTAGCAGCCGCTCATGCTCGCCGGTTTCCGCCCAGCTTCGTGCATATGTGCGATCAAAGCCGGGCGCATCGCCATAAACATCCGCCCAGACACCCGCGACAAAGCCGAGACAGTCAGCGCCAACACCTCGTCGTGAAGCTTGATGCCGATACGGCGTGCCAAACCATGCGCGCGCTTCCGCCTGCCACGCCTGCGCGCAGTCGGAAGCGTCAGGGTACGATTGGGCCGCCATCGAAGACCGTCTCCTCGTCAGTGTAATTGAGCGCTTGGTAGTTGCCGGGCATGTGCGGAAATCCGCGGAAATTCACGCTGTTGGCGAACCTGTCGCGACATGTCGAAAATGCCTTGTCACACCCCTGCAAGAGCGAGGCAGTCATCGGTACAGAGATGCCGGGACACGGATCAACAAGGGTGAGCTCGTATTCGCCCGCCACCGGCTGAACGATGGCGCTGACGACCAAGCGTTGAGTTTCTCCGTCAATCACGCACTCCAACGTGCCATGGATGTAATCGCTCAAATCGCGTGTCGGTACCGCCGACAAGCGCAGTCGTGTCGATGATTGATACGCTGTGATGGTGATCGCTTCGGAGTACGTCGCCCGATCCAGTCCACAGTTGCGATCACAAAATGCAGCGGCGCAGCTGCGCGCATAAACCCGGCCATCGGGACGGTCGGCAAGCCCGGCGGTTCCGCGCACTTCGGCGACGTAGACATCGTCTTCGCGCCGTACCTCACCCATGCGGTATCTGCGCAGCAGGCTGGCCGAGGACGGGTTCTCCCAGTCCACGATGTACTGCTCGACCTCAGCATCACCGTAACGGCCTGTCGCGATATCGGTGTCGGTGATCACGTCGGATGAGAGAAAGCCTGTGAGGTTCGCTGTCTCGGAGTTCAGTCCAAGCCGCGCCTCGGTTGCTGTCGCGTCTGCGCCGTCCATGGGCGTGCAGATGACGCCCGCAATGGTCAGCGCGCGATCATGCTCGGTGAGCCCTATAACCACGCCGTCCTTGCGGCGGATAACCCACGCTTGACAGACGGTTGTTGCGGGCTGCGACAGGGTCTCGGTAAGAGCCGATGAGAGCGTCCTCATTCAGACACCTCCAGCAATTGCAGATCGTCGATCTCACCTGCACCAGGTGTCGTTTGCGTGAGTGTCAGTGTTCCGTTTGAAAACCGGACAGCCATGTCGAAATTGCAGCCCGCCGTGATCAAGGCACCGGCAGCGGGCGCTGTGGCCAAAGTGACGAGGCCCGTCAGCGGGTCCACTGCAAAGTCGGTTCCTTTGGCCAAAGCTGTGCCATCAACGGCGACCTTCACCGAAGCTGCGTCCGGCTTCGTGGCCGGCGAGCCGTCACGGCGCAGCATCTGAAAGACCACCGCCGCACCATCGCCGACACCAATTTGCACATCACCAAGGGTCGGAGCAAAAGAGCCGTGCGCCGTTGTGTTGAGGAACGGATCGCGGAACCGAAACCCATGAAGTGGGCCGTGCCGCGCTTCGTAAAAAGTGAGTATCTCGCGCAGTTCATCGACCGGTCGCACGCCGACGGGCAGTGTGTAGGTTCGGCGCGCATGGGCAGTGCGGGCATTGCGCTGCTCCATGCCGGACGACAGCTGCGCGGTCTCAACCACAAAGGTGCTCGACACCGTCACGCGCAACGGTGCACGCGGGGAAAACAGGACATCATGAAACATGTATGCGTGCTCCTAAAGGCTGCGCTGGCCGCGCTGGACGGCGCGTGCGATGGCAGCAGAAACCTGCGCTTCGGAATTGCGAAATGACGCAGCATCCGGTGTTTGGATGTTGACTGTCACAGACACTGGTGGCGCCGCGCTCCCGCTGCCTGATGCAACACCAAGGCGACCATCCGGCATGCGCGACAGCGGCAAAATTGCCTCCGCACCGGCCTCGCCTGCCAACCCTGTTTTGCCTGCGCCCATCGGGAAATAAGTCGGCTGCGACAACACTGAACCAGCGCTTCCGATCACACCGCCCTGGGCAAAGGGCGTGACCGGAGCCAACGCCCTGAACACGCGACTGCCGACGGCGTTTAGCAAATTGCCCAGCGGTTTCAGACTGGCATTTAGGGCGCTGGCCGACATACTAAGCGCGATATTGCGCATGACGTCGCCAAAGCTTTTGCCGTCCACAATCAATGACTTGAGCGCACGGGTGAGTGTGTTGCCGAAGCTTTTGGCCTTCTTTTCAAGGAAATCCAGCGCGGTTTCAAACTGCGTCGTGTCCGCGTTGACTGCAATCGTGACACTGCTGTCAGTGGTCATGAGCGTTGCCCCTTGTTGTTCGTATCCGGGTAGATGGTCATCAGTTTTTCGAGCGTCGTCCGCCGTGGTGGCTCAGCCCACGAATTTGGGTCGGGATTTGGACGCAGAGCGGCGGCCAACTCACGCGGTGTCATCGACCAAAAATCAGCAGGCGACAGCCTCAGCCGGACGAGCCCGGCGTGCATGACCGCGTCCCAGGGAAATGGGTCACGCTTCATCAGCCGGACCAAACGCCGCTTCCAAAAGTTGCGCGGCAATGGCAGCGTAGCCAGCGAGGCCATCTTCGCAGTCAAGGTCGGCCACGTCTTCGCGGGTTAGCGCATTGCCACCACCCACCAAGCCCGCATGAAGGATGGTGATCAAATCATCAGCTGACACACGTCCTGAAGAAAAGCGCTGCGCCAGCGACTGCAAGTCACCGGCAGCTAGATCGCGCTCCAATTGTGCAAGCGCACCAAGCGTAAGGCAAAGCCTGCGCTCAGCGCCACCGAGCACTGCGGAGATCTCGCCGCGTCTGGGGTTGATCAACATGGTTACACCGCCGCGAAAACGAGATTGCCGGCACTTTCCATGGCGATATCGAACGTCACTTCGCCATCGTGGTCGCCGGCATACTCCAGCGAAGAAATCTGGAACGCACCGGTCACCGTGCCGAAGTCCGGGATAACCAATTGCCAGTTTGCAATTTCGCTTTCAAAGAACGCTTGCCGCAGCCGCGCGTCGGATGCTGCATCTTTGAAAATTCCCGCAGCAGTCAGCGAGGCCCTCTTCTGACCGGAGCCTGACAAGAGCTCGCGCCAGCGCCCTGCCGACTGCGAGTCGGTGATATCGACTGTCTGCGCGTTGAAGCTCAGTCGCTTTGTGCGCAGGCCCGCAACAGTGGTTTCACTTCCGTCCGTATTGATGATTTTCAGCAAGATGTCCTTGCCGGGTTGAGCGGTCATGGCGGTGTCCTTTGTGGTCTAGATGTCAGTGGGCTCAGTCAGCATCCGAAAGCGGAGCCGGGTCATGTAAGCGCGGTCATCGCGCATGTGTTCATGCGTCGTGCCGAGCGCGGTGACGAGCACCACATGCGTCTCGGCGGCGGTCCAGCTGTGCTCTGTCAGCACACGTGTGATGCGCTCACAAATGTCCGTGACCTCGCGGCGATTTTCGGCACGAGACCAGCTGTCAAACGTCAGCGTGTGCGCGTTGCCCGGGCAATCATCGGTGTTGCGGGGCACCGTTTCCGACTGCGCAAAAAGCACGAACGGAAAGGCCCGCTTGGAAGGCATGGCGTCGATGACACCACTTCCTGACGCGATGAGTGCCGTCAATGCTGCATCGCCGCGAAGTGCCGTGATGATTGCCGCATGCAAGTCATTGCTCAGCATCACTGGCCTCCACCGGCTCCGTTTTCTGCGATTTCGCACTGCGGTCGGCGATGTCCCTTCCGGCGCTGTCGATTGCGCTGGTTGCGGCGCGGCGAAATGCGGCGATCATGTCACCAATTGTGACGCGCATGGTTGGCTTCATCGGTCTGCCTCCGCATTTGCGGACGCGCAGCGCGCATGGATAAAGCGGCCTGAACCATCAGCGTCGCTAACCGATTGAACACGCCATACTTGCGTCGCGACCAGTTCGTCGCCCGACGTAATCGGCGAAGACGGGTCGGCTCGGAGCAGTATCGTCGCTGATCGGACTGCGGTTTCATGCTCTGCACGTTCGACATTCGACGCCGCCAACACCTCGAACCGGCCCCAGCGAACACCGTTATCGGTCCATGTGGCTTGCGGCGCGCCGTGCGCATCGATCGTCGTGTTCGGTGTGCGATGTCGGAACGGCGTGTTCAGTGCGCCAGGATCGATGGCCTCAATTGCGGCGTTCATGCGCACAGCCCCCTATGGCGATAGGGCGCGATCAGGCGATCATATTGCGCGGGCAGAGACACCGGCTGTTGGCTTGGCATTACTTCGGCGCGAAACGCATACCAATGCGCCACCAAAACGAGGATTGCGCGCTTTATCGGCTCGGGCACGTCAACGCCTAAGTCGCCAAAACCGAACTCGATGTCGACGTCGAGACCATTTGCGGCCTGAGAAGACACATCAGCGTTAACGCTCAAATCCGCAGGCCGCGTTCGGTGATCGAGCGTTATGTCACTCGCCGATAGTGCGCTTGCGTTGCCGCTGGTGTCGTAACCAATTGCGTCGGTGATGCCGATCACCGGATACCGATTGATGCGCGCAGCGTGGCGCGGATTTGAAATGTAGTACCGCCACGTCT
>JBCBHR010000052.1:0-8829 GCA_038525365.1 Pseudomonadota bacterium
AGGTCATTGTGGGTGAGACGGAGGACTTCGCCATTGCTGCCGATGAGGCGCATGTGCTGCTCGCGTTCACGCCTTACTATGAAGAAAATTTCGCCGATCTGGCTGATGTTCTGGGGCTGAAGCCCGACACGGTGCAGTTGATTGATGCCGCAGACGGCGCGCCGACGAGCCCGCATGCAATTGCCCTGCCAAACAATGGCGGAGACACGCAGGCATATTTCGTTTGGCGTCCGGTGCAGCTTGGCCACATGATCGCTCTTCATGTGGCGCCCTTTGCCGCGCTTTCACTGCTGGTGCTCATGATCGCGCTGGCCATTCCGCTGCGTGCACATGCGGGCGCCGTTGCTCAGCTGGCGGAAAGCGAGGCGCGTAACCGGCGCATGGCCAACCACGACGCGCTGACCGGCCTGCCAAACCGGGCGCAGTTTGATGCGAAGCTTGAGAGCCTTCTGGCAGATGCTGTCGGCGACCCGTTTGCGGTCATGTGCATTGATCTCGACAAATTCAAAGCCGTCAACGACACCCATGGTCACAATGCCGGTGATGCGGTGCTGACAGCGGTTGCAGACCGGTTTGTGCGATGCATGGGCGATGTCGGCTTGGTGGCGCGTGTCGGTGGTGACGAGTTCATTGCGCTCATCACCAAGCATGTCGATGCGGATCATCTGGCTTGGCTTGGCGAGGCGTTGATCGACACTGCGACACGTCCAGTGGCGTTCGAGGGCCTCCAATTGCGGGTGGGATGCTCCATCGGTGTGTCCATCTGGCCGCGTGATGGGCGCAGTTCCGTTGAGATTGTCGCCGCTGCCGATGCCTATCTTTATGAGGCAAAGCGGGCGGGCCGGGGTCGTGTAACGATCACGCCGTCGGCCGCTGATATGTCTAACGCACAAACCGCCAAGGCTGCCTGACTGCCGCGCAAACGCGTTGCGCACCAGTCATCGGCGCGCTAAGGCTTCGCGCATTGCCATCGGCGGTGCGCCATGCCTTTCCTGACATTTATTGCAAACAACAGCCGCTGGCTGGTCGGCGGGTTTTTGCTGACGTTTTGCTCGGCGTTCGGGCAGACGTTTTTCATCTCGCTGTCGGCTGGCGACATCCGCGCAGAATACGATCTCACGCACGGCCAGTTTGGCAATGTCTACATGTTGGCGACACTTGGCAGCGCGCTGACTTTGCCTTGGCTTGGGCGGATCGTGGATCGCTTCAGTGCAGCACATGTGGCGCTGATCGTCATGCCGTTCCTGGCGGTGGCATGCGTTGGCATGGCGTATTCAACGCATATCGCCGGGCTTGTCATCGTCATCTACATGCTTCGGCTTTTCGGGCAGGGCATGATGACGCAAAATGCGCTGACGGCCACCGCGCGGTGGTTTGCGGCCAATCGTGGACGCGCGGTCTCCGTGGTGACGCTTGGCCACAATGCCAGTGAGGCGACCCTGCCGATCCTGTTTGTTTTGGTTGCAGCGGCGTTTGGATGGCGCAATGCGTGGATTGTGGCTGCGTGCATGCTGCTGGTCGTCGCGATGCCTGTGATCTTTGCCGCCGTGCGCGTCGAGCGTGAACCGGCGTCTGATCCCGTCGATCCCAATGTGCGTGTGGCACGGGATTGGACGCGTGGCGAGGTGCTGCGCGATCCGATGTTCTGGACGTTGCTGACGGGTATTCTCGCACCACCAACCATCGGCACGGTGATCCTGTTTCACCAGATCTATCTCGTGGAACTGCGCGGCTGGTCGTTGGAGACCTTTGTGGCGTCGTTTTCGGTCATGGCCGTAAGCACGATCGTTTTTGCGCTGATCAGCGGCTGGTTGATTGACCGGTTCAGCGCGGTGCGCATGCTGCCGTCATTCCTCATTCCGCTGGCGATCGCCTGCTTCATCCTCGCCACGGTCACCGCACCATGGGCACCCTTCGCATTCATGGCCATCATGGGCGTATCATACGGGTTTTCGTCAACGCTGCTCGGTGCGCTGTGGCCCGAGATTTATGGCACCAAACACTTGGGTTCGATCCGCTCTATCGTTGTCTCGGCTATGGTTTTTGCGACCGCTGCAGGGCCTGGTCTCACAGGCACGCTGATTGATGTTGGCGTGTCCTATCCGGGCCAGATCGGGGCAATGGGCGTCTACTGTGTTCTCGTCGCCTTCGTTGTCTATGCCGTCTCGCGCCAATTGGTGGCCCGCCGGGACAGCGAACTTGCAAACATGCCCGCAACTGGATAGGCGACACGCCATCATGACAGTCACAGTCCGCTTTGCGCCGTCGCCAACCGGCTATATCCATATTGGCAACACCCGTCCCGCCCTGTTCAACTGGCTCTTTGCCAAGCAGCGTGGTGGACAGTTTATCCTTCGCTATGACGACACCGATATTGCGCGCTCCAAGCAGGAATACGCCGATCAGATTGCCATTGATCTCGATTGGCTCGGTATCAAGCCGCACCGTGTGGAATGGCAGTCGAAGCGTATGGATGCCTACGACGCGGCGGCACAAAAGCTGAAGGACGCGGGCCTGCTCTATGCCTGCTACGAAACGGCAGACGAACTTGAGCGGCGCCGCAAAATCCGGTTGTCGCGCAAACTGCCCCCGGTCTATGGCCGCGAAGCGCTGAAGTTGACGGACGACGAAAAGGCGACGCTTGAGGCTGAGGGGCGCACGCCCCATTGGCGCTTTTTGCTGCCGAACCACGATGGCGATCCGTTCGAAACAAAGCGCACGGAAGTCACTTGGGATGACGCCGTGCGTGGGCCACAGACGGTCGATCTGGCGTCCATGTCTGATCCTGTGTTGATCCGCGAAGACGGGTCTTACCTCTACACACTGCCATCGGTTGTCGATGACATCGACATGGGTATTACACACATCATCCGCGGTGATGATCATGTGACCAACACCGGTGCTCAGATCACGATTTTTCAAGCACTCGGTGCGACCGCGCCGGGCTTCGGCCACCACAATCTGCTGACCACGGCGAGCGGTGAGGGGCTTTCAAAGCGCTCCGGTTCACTGTCCATCATGAGCCTGCGCGAGGATGGATTTGAGCCGATGGCGGTGGCGAGCTTGGCCGTGTTGACCGGCACCTCCAACAACATCGCCGCCATGGCCGACATGGATGCCCTTGCGGAGGCGTTCGATATCACGGCGACCACCAAGTCAGCCGCGAAGTTCGATCCGGCCGATCTTGATGCGCTCAATGAACCGCTGGTCCATGGTTTGAGTTTTGATGATGTGCGCAACCGTTTGGCGGACGCCGGTGTCAATGTGGACGACCCGCGCGCTGAGGCGTTCTGGATGATGATCCGCCGAAATGTGAAGCGCGTGCAGCACGCCGGCGACTGGTGGCCGATGGTTGTAACAGGCCGGTTTGACGAGGCCGCGCTTGAGGGCGAAGACCTCGATTATGCGCGTGCGGCGTTTGACCAATTGCCGGATGGCGAAGTGGATGCGGGCACGTGGAAAGCGTGGACAGATGCCGCAAAAGCTGCGTCAGGCCGCAAAGGCCGGGCGCTCTTCATGCCGCTGCGCATCGCGCTCACTGGACGGCAATGGGGCCCTGAGCTTGCAGATTTGTTGCCTCTTCTGGGGCGGGAAGAAATTCTGGCAAGACGACCCTGACACCCGGACGGGTGTTAGCAATCTCAACGCTTTCGCCAACACGGCGCGCATTGGCAAGCGCCGTTGCGGCATCGAGTGTCAACCCGTTTTGTGCGTTGAATGCCGTTTCGGGATCAGCCCAGCGGTGAACGCGTGTCTGCGGGATCAGTGTTTTGTCGGCGGGCTTGGTGTCGGCATCGCCGTCTTCACCTGTGGTCGTCATGTCATCCGCTGACTTTTGCGCCCAGCCGAGGTTTGCCAGCTTGTCGGTGTCAACTACGCCGCAGGCTTCGGCGTTTGATGTCTTGGCCTTGCCGAAGCGATATGCAAATGCGGTTCTCAAGTCCGTGTAGGGTTCGCCTTTCAGCGAAGTCATGGTCTCGGTTTCCTGCTCGCCATCGGCCTTATAGACATAGAGCGCTGTTTGGGCTGCGGGGCACATGGCGGCGCAGATCGCCTCGTCGCGTTTGAAGCTCGCTTCGCCAACCGAAAACGAGATCGGGAAGTAATATCCGTCCGAGACGCGCACGCACATGGTGCGGTAGCCACCGGACACAAAGCCGCTGGATGGCGATTTCGGCACGATCTGTATGCCTGCGCCGCGTGGTCGTTGGATGGCTTGCGGCCTTGCGGCGCCGCGCTTGGCGACGACGGTGACCTTACTGCTGCGGCTTTGCACGGGCTTGCAGGCCCGCGCGATTTTTGCCTGCAGGCGTTTGCGTTGGTTTGCGGTCAGGGAGCGGCCAGCGGCGCGGTCGCGCTGGCTCTTCAGCGTTCCAAGGTTGGCGCGCATGTCACGGATCGTGCGGGCAAGTTGTCGGCATTGCGAGGAGCGATCGCCGCTGTCGCAATGGCGTCGCTGAAGGCGGCGCGCCTTGTTCAACTCGGATGTCTGGTTTTTGTAGGCACGGTCAAAGCGTTGAAACTGCGCCTTGTTTGCGCCCCGCGATGCCGAAGCGAGCTGGCTTTGCAGGGCACGGCAGGAATTTGATTGAGCGTGCGCATCACCGGCAAACAGTGACACCGCCAAAAGTGCGCACACACTGCACAGCAGCGCGCGCAGTCCCTGAAACGCAAAACGCATACACCCAACTCAGCTTTCGCCTACCACACGCAGATACTCGCATAATTTGTTGAGCGTCAAATGAAGCTTTGTCGAGTTGGGCACGCCAGATCGGCTTCATCTGTGTTTAGCGTTAACGTCGGCTTGTCTCGTTTGGGTGGTCTCAGAAGGCGCTTGCGAAGACGCCGCCATCCAAAATGATGTTGCGCCCGGTCAGATATCCGGCGTGGGTGGAGCACAAAAATGCGCATGTCGCGCCAAACTCAGTCGGGTCGCCAAGGCGTTTGGCGGCGATTGTGTTCATCACCGTCTGCTTTTGCGTGTCGAAATCGACGCCGTTCTTTTCGGCTGCAAACTCAATGGTTTTGCGGATGCGGTCGGTGTCGAACTTGCCGGGCAGCAATTGGTTGATGGTGACGTTTTTGGCCGCATAGGTCGATGCGACCCCGGCGAGAAACGAAGTCAGTCCGGCGCGCGCGCCCGATGACAAATCAAGCCCGGGGATTGGCTGATAGACCGAGGTGGATGTGATGTTGACGATGCGGCCAAAGCCGCGCTCGGCCATGCCATCGATGACCTTTTGAACCAGCTCAATCGGCGTGATCATGTTTTGCTCAACGCCCTTTGCAATGGCGTCACGGTCCAATTGGCGGAAGTCTTTGAGGGGCGGACCGCCATTGTTGTTGACGAGAATGTCGACTTCGCCAGCCGCTGAGACGAGCTCGTCCTGGACGGAGGCTTGCGAAATGTCGCCCGCAATGGCGATGACATCGACATCCTTTTGGCGCAATTCGGCGGCTGTCTTGTCGAGATTGGCCTGCGTCGCGCTGTTGATGACGAGGTTCACGCCCGCGTCAGCGAGCGCATGGGCGCATGCGCGTCCTAGGCCCCGACTTGCAGCGCAAACAATGGCCTTCTTTCCTGCAATGCCCAGATCCATGAGGTTCTCCCCGGTGTTGTTGTGTTTATTTGGGTTTCAGCCCCAAAGCGCGGTATCCGGCGGAGATACCGTGTTGCCATAGTAGTGCAAGCCCGGCTGGCGATCTTTGGCGAGAAGCAGCGGGCCGTCGAGGTCCACGTAGTCGGCGTCCTGCGCAAGCAGAACAGCAGGTGCCATCGCAAGTGATGTGCCGACCATGCAGCCGATCATGACGCCAAAGCCCAGCCGCCGCGCCTCTGCGCGCATGGCAAGCGCTTCGGTCAGGCCGCCCGCCTTGTCGAGCTTGATATTTACATAGTCATAGCGGTCGGTCAGCGCCGCCAAGTCACCGGCAAGATGCGCACTCTCATCGGCGCAGATCGGTACGGGATGTGGCATGGTCGCGAGCGCTTGATCGGCATTGGCGGGCAATGGCTGTTCGATCAGCGCAACGCCGAGACGCGCCGCCTCCAGCATCAGCGCCGGCAGCCGGTCGGGCGTCCAAGCCTCGTTGGCATCGATGATCAGGTCGCTGTTGGGTGCGTTCGCCGTCACCGCGTGCATACACTCGACGTCATGGTCACCTCCGAGTTTGATCTTTAGCAGCGGCCGTGACGACGCACCGCGCGCCGCGTCTGCCATGCGATCGGGTGTATCGAGCGACAATGTGAACGCAGTCTCCACCGGACGTGGCGGTGGGCCGGCCATGAGATGGTGCACGGGTTCACGCAGGCGCTTTGCCTCCAAATCCCACAGTGCACAGTCAAGCGCGTTGCGCGCCGCGCCGGCGGGGAGGCATGACCTAAGATGTGCTCGCAGGTCGCCGAGCGCGGTGCCGGTCCCGGCGTTGAGGACTGAGGATGCGTCGATAACTTGCGCCGACACCCCCTCCAACGTTTCGCCGTAGTGTGGGTAAGGCACGCACTCGCCGACGCCTTTGAACGTGCCATCGGACACCGTGCAAACCAGAACTTCGGCATGGGTCTTGGTGGACCGCGAGATGCGGAATTGGCCGTCGATCGGAAAACGCTCTGCGCGGACTTCAATCGTCAATGGCAATGGCTTGTCCCCGTCTGTGGGTCTGTCGTGCGATGACGCTCACACTTGGATAATGATCTGGCATGTTGCGTTTGTGTGCCACGCCTTTGCCGCTTCAGTGATATGTAGTGGAACGATGAGTGATGCTGCAACACACTACATGCAGTCCAACACCGACATTGGCGTCAAGGAACCTGTTGTTGTTGAGCAGGCGGACGCCCACGTCGTGGTGCATTTGCATGGCCTGATGACGACGGTTGAGATCGCGCCGTTCAACGCGGCGTTCAACACCGTCGCCAGCCGGTTGGACGGTGTGAAGCGTATCACAATCAGGTCCGCCGGGATCACCGAGATCGACACAGCAGGCGCTTGGCTGTTGCACCGGTTGCGTCAAACCGCGACTGCGCGTGGCATTGATGTCGAGATGGTCGACACGCCCGAAGACGTGGCAAGCCTTGTTGATGCTGTGGCCAAGGCCGCGGACAATCAGACGGACGATGATCTGGAGACCAAACGCAATCTAAACCCGTTTGAACCCGTTGGCCGTGCCGTTAGCGGCATGTGGCGCGACACGATTGCAGGTTTGAACATTCTTGGCGCGGCGGTGCGTGGCAGCCAATTGAAAGCAGGGCGCGGCAACCGCTTGAACATGGCGCCGGTAACCTCACAGATCGACCGCATGGGCGTGCGCGCCATCCCCATCATCGTTTTGATGTCGTCGATCATTGGGGCCATCATTGCACAGCAGGGTGCATTTCAGCTGCGCTATTTCGGGGCGGAAATCTTTGTCGTTGATCTCGTGGGTATCCTTGTCCTGCGTGAGATCGGCGTCTTGCTGACGGCGATCATGATTGCGGGCCGTTCGGGCAGTGCCATAACCGCCGAAATCGGCTCTATGAAGATGCGCGAGGAAGTCGATGCGCTGGATGTGATCGGTTTGAACCCCATTGGTGTGCTCGTGTTCCCGCGCCTTGCAGCGCTTGTCATCTCGCTTCCGCTGTTGACGTTTATCGCCAACATGTCTGCGCTTGGCGGTGCGATGTTTGTGGCGCAGGCCTATTCCGGCATCACGCCGGACGCCTTCATCAGCCGGGTGGACGACGCGATTGTCACGTCGGACTTCTTTGCCGGGCTCATCAAAGCACCGTTCATGGCCATCATTGTCGGCATCATCGCGTCGGTGGAGGGGATGAAGGTGCAAGGCAGCGCAGAATCGCTTGGCTCTGCGGTGACAGCCTCGGTGGTCAAATCAATCTTCGTGGTGATTGTGGTCGATGGCCTGTTTGCAATCTTCTTTGCAGCGGTGGATTTCTGATCATGTTGGCACCGCGCGAAGCGATATTGAGCGTCCGGGATATTCACGTGCAGTTCGGCAAGCAGGTGGTGCTTCATGATCTGGATATGGACGTTATGCCCGGTGAGATTTTGGGCTTTGTCGGCGCGTCCGGCACGGGCAAGTCGGTGCTGTTGCGCGCCATTCTCGGGCTGACCCCGCGCCAAGACGGGCGTGTGCTGATCTTTGGACAAGACCTCAACCAGTTGGACGAGGAAGAGCGCATCGCAGTCGATATGCGGCTCGGCGTCTTGTTTCAGCATGGGGCACTGTTTTCCTCGCTCACGGTGAAGGAGAACATTCAGGTGCCGATGCGCGAATATCTGCGCATTCCGCGCAAGCTTCGCGATGAGCTAGCGATGTTGAAGCTGGCCATGGTGGGCCTTCCAACGAGCGCTGCCGATAAATATCCGTCTGAACTCTCAGGCGGCATGATCAAGCGGGTTGCCTTGGCGCGCGCGCTGGCGCTGGACCCGGCTATCGTCTTTCTCGACGAGCCGACCTCCGGGCTTGATCCGATTGGCGCGGCGGAGTTCGATGAACTGATCGCCAAGCTGCGCGATACGATGGGCCTGACCGTCTATATGGTCACGCACGATCTCGACAGCCTGTTTTCGGTGTGCGACCGGGTGGCGGTGCTTGGCAACCGCCAAGTTTTGGCGCAAGGCACCATTCACGACATGCTGCAGCACGATGATCCGTGGATCACCTCCTATTTCCGTGGAAAACGCGCCCGGCAAATCGTCGCTCAACCTGCGGAGCGCGCGGACTAAACGATGGAAACAAAAGCCAATTACGTCGCCGTGGGCGCCTTTACCGTTCTGATTGTTGCGGCAGCCATTGCATTTGTCCTGTGGTTCACCCGCGTCGATACCGGTG